>NZ_BAABFO010000021.1:0-91582 GCF_039541095.1 Pigmentiphaga soli | reverse complement strand
AATTTACTTCGGCGCGAGCGCCGACAAAGGGGTCAGTTTTCAACCGGCGTTGACACCTGCGGCATATAGCGGTACAGCAGGGTGTGGAGTTGCAGCGATACGCCCTCGCTGAAGGGCATGTGCGCGGCCGATTCGTGGATCAGCGCCAAGGCGTCACGGTAGCCCGCGATCTCCTGTTCGGAACGGCTCTTTGGCGTTGCATTGCGGATGACCAGAGACTTCAACCGCGAGGGTGAGACGACAACTCCTTCCAGCCGGTTGGATGACTCGGTGGACTCCACCACCGCGACCTGGCGCAGGCCCTTAAGGGCTTCGGGCGACTGCGCGGCGTAGAGTTGCTGCTTGCCCTGGTACTCGCCCAGTGTGCGCAACGTGGCGGCCTGGGTGCCATCGAAGCGAAGCGCGGCAAGGTACTCGGGTGTGAGCGAGTGCATGGAAATGTAAGCCCAGGCTGTGTAAACGGGGCAATCATAGCCATTAAATGGGGTACTGTCTCCAAAAATGCCTTATTAACGATGTTGACTACCCATTTTCTGAACATAGGACCGCTCGTGAGGGGCCAGCATGGCTGACTGGAGAGGAAGGGCGACATCAATCCTAAAAATGGGGCAATATCTAAAAATTACCCCATTATTCTATTGTTTACCCCATTTCCAGCGTCCAGCCTTGGGCAAAGGCAAATGGCAAGGGAACGGCCCTCAAAGGACCACGGCCCTATCCAGAAAGCAGAAAGGGAAAAGGCCTCCCCGTCCATTAGTTCTGCAACACCCGGCCAAATCGCCCCTATGCCGTGACGCTGCCCTCCGCCGCACCCAGATAGTCCGCCCAGTCCTGCAACAGCGTCCTTCTCTGATCCAACAGCAGCGCCTTGTTGTACGTCGCTCGCACCTTGTTGCTTTCCACGTGGGCAAGCTGCCGCTCAATCGCATCGGGCCGGTATCCGTTCTCATTGGCCCAGGTCGAAAAGGTCGTCCGCCAGCAATGCGGCGTCGTGCCCCGGCCCAGGTTCATGTCACGCATTGCGTAGGTGAGCCGATTGGGCGTAGTGAAGCCCTTGCCGCTCCGGTGTGGGAACAGATAGCAACGACCGCCCGTGATGCACTGCAAATCCTTCAGCACGGCAATGGCCTGTGCAGACAACGGGCTGACATGATCACGTCGCGCTTTCATCTTCGCCGCAAGCCGACGCCACAAGGCATCCTCAAAGTCGAACTCGTCCCATTCAGCATCCGCTGCTTCCCCAGGACGGCAGGCAGTCAGCGCAATCAATCGCATGCATAACGAGGTTTCCGGATAGCCCCGGTAGCCACGCAACTCCTGATAGAACTTCTGGATTTGCTCTCGCGTCATCGCCGCCTTGCTCTCGCTGAACGGCACGCGCAGCAGTCCGCGTAGACTGGGAATTGGATTTGCCTCGACCAGACCCCGCACCACCGCGAATTCGAAGATGGCCGAAAGATCGCCTTTGACATGGATGGCCGCCCACGCGCCGTGGGCCTTGCACTCCTCCAGCAGTGGGCGGATTTGCTTCACGCCAATGTCGCTCATCGGCATCCCGTCGAACTTCGGCGACAGGTACTTCCTAATGCGGGACTCTTTCGTCCGGTAGGAACTCTGTGCGAAGACTGGCTTGATCTCGGCAAGGTACGCTTTCGCCACCTTGGCGAACGAGCTTTCACGGGCACGCTTGCGTTCCTCCAGCGCCTCCAGATTGCGCTGCTTGACCTGCTGCCTTTCATGGGCAGGATGGATGCCTTGCTTGACCAAAGCTCGCGCCTTCTCGCGGGCCGCGCGCGCCTCCGCAAGGCTTATTTGAGGAAAGCCGCCAATGGCAAAGAGGTTCTCCTTGCCTTGCAGGCGGTACTTCCACCGCCAGAGTTTGCCGCCGGTGGGCTTGACCAGCAGGAACAAGCCCCCGCCGTCTGAAAGTTTCCAATCTCGATCAGTCGATTTGGCCGACCTGACCTTGAGGTCAGTGAGTAGATTCTCGGGCATCGTTGGACTCCACTGCGGGGAAAAGTACCCCCACGGTTGAACACGAGTACCCCCAACGCTACCCCCGAATTTTCTGGACCTCGATGAACAATAGGAACGCTCAGCAGACCGTATTGTTTCCACAACCCATTGATTTAAAACGGGTCAATCTATCCACCAAGCGCTGCTGAGCGCCACCGAGATCCAGCAAAAATCGTCAGACGTTGAACAGAAAGTTCATCACATCCCCATCCTTCACCACATACTCCTTCCCCTCCGCCCGCATCTTCCCCGCTTCCTTCGCCCCCTGCTCCCCCTTGTACGCGACGAAATCCTCATAGGAAATCGTCTGCGCCCGGATGAACCCGCGTTCGAAGTCGGTATGAATCACGCCGGCAGCCTGGGGCGCGGTAGCGCCGATGGGAATCGTCCAGGCCCGCACTTCCTTCACGCCGGCGGTGAAGTAGGTTTGCAGCCCCAGCAGCTTGAAAGCGGCGCGGATCAGGCGGTTGAGCCCGGGCTCTTCCATGCCCATGTCGGCCAGGAACACCGCGCGGTCTTCCTCTTCCATGTCGCCCAGCTCGGCTTCGATCGCCGCGCAGATCGCCACCACGGGCGCGTTCTGTTTGTCGGCATATTCGGTCAGCCGGTCGAGCAGCGGATTGTTGGTGAAACCATCGTCGCTGACATTGGCCACGTACATCGCCGGCTTGGCGGTGATGAAGCACAGCGGGCGGACGACGGCCATGTCTTCCGGCGACAGGCCGAGACTGCGCACCGGCTTGGCCTCGTTGAGCTGGGCCACGCATTTTTCCAGCACCGCCACCAGGCGCGCCGCTTCCTTGTCGCCGGCGCGCGCGGGCTTGACGTAGCGCTGCAGCGCCTTTTCGGCGGTTTGCAGGTCGGCCAGCGCCAGTTCGGTCTCGATCACCTCGATGTCGGAGATCGGGTCTACCTTGCCCGCCACGTGCACGATGTTCGGATCTTCGAAGCAGCGCACGACGTTGACGATGGCGTCGGTTTCGCGGATGTGGGCCAGGAACTGGTTGCCCAGCCCCTCGCCGGTGCTGGCGCCCGCCACCAGGCCGGCGATGTCGACGAATTCGACCGTGGCCGGCAGGATGCGCTCGGGCTTGACGATCTCGGCCAGCTTCTGCAGCCGCGCATCGGGCACCTCGACCACGCCGACGTTGGGCTCGATGGTGCAGAACGGGTAGTTTTCAGCCGCGATGCCGGCCTTGGTCAGCGCATTGAAAAGAGTGGACTTGCCGACGTTGGGCAGGCCCACGATGCCGCATTGGAGGGCCATGAGAGCTCGCGAGTTTCATGTGGAAACAGTGATTGTAGCGGCCCCGGTTCACTTCTTGTGGACCCAGACGGTCTGCGCGTTCATGAATTCGTGAACGCCCCAGCTGGACAGCTCCCGCCCATAGCCGCTGTGCTTGGTGCCGCCCATGGGCACGCGCGGGTCGGACGCGGCGATGCCGTTGATGAAGACGCCGCCGGTTTCGAGCCGCCGCGCCATTTCGCGCGCCTGCCCGACCCGCCGTGTCCAGAGCGCACCGGCCAATCCGAAATCGCTCCGATTGGCCAGCACTATCGCATCGTCGGCGTCGTCCGCCCGGACCAGGCAGGCCACCGGCCCGAAGATTTCCTGTTCGAACACGGTCATGCCGGGCCTGACGTCGGCCAGCACGGTGGCCTTGTAGTAATTGCCGGCGCCGCCCTCCCGCTCGCCGCCCAGCAACAGGCGGGCGCCTTCGCCAATGCCCTGCCGCACCTGGCGGTCGAGTTCGTCCCGCAGATCGTAGCGGGCCATCGGGCCGAGGTAGGTCGCTTCGTCCAGCGGGTTGCCGAGCCGCAGCCGTTCGACGGCCGCCACGAAACGGCGGCTGAATTCCTCGGCGACCGGCGCTTCGACGATGATCCGCTTGGCTGCGATGCAGACCTGGCCGGTGTTCTGGAAGCGGCTGATCGCCGCCGCCTCGGCGGCCCGGTCCAGGTCGGCGTCGGCCAGCACGATGAAGGGATCCGAGCCGCCCAGTTCGAGCACGCTCTTCTTGATTGCCGCCCCGGCCTGGGCGGCAATCGCCGCGCCGGCGCGCACGCTGCCGGTCACCGTCACGGCCGCGACGCGGCGATCGGCGATCACGCCCGAAACCTGCCGCGGCGTGATGTTGAGAATGGAGAACACGCCTTCGGGCAGGCCGGCCTCGGCCATGGCCGCGCGCATCAGATACGCGCAGCCCATGACGTTCGGCGCATGCTTGAGCACATAGCCGTTGCCGCCCAGCAGGACCGGAATCGCTCCGCGCAGTATCTGCCAGAACGGAAAATTCCATGGCAGCACGCCCAGCACCGGTCCGATCGGCAGATACGATACGTAGGCGTCCTTCCCCACCGGCGTCGCCGCATCCGCGAGGAATGCCGGGCCGTGCTCGGCGTACCACTCGCAGGCCGATGCGCATTTCTCGATTTCCGACCGCGACTGGGCGATCGGCTTGCCCATTTCCGCGGTCGCCAGCCGCGCTATCCGGTCCGCATCGCCGCGCAGGACTATGGCCAGCCGGCGCAGGAAAGCAGTACGTTCTTCGACCCGCGAACGCGACCATGCGCGGAACGCCCGGCTTGCGGTCTCCAGCATCGATTCGACGGCCTCGTCCGTATCGAATGGATATTCGGCCAGGATCTCGCCGTTGGCGGGATTCAAAGAAATCGCGGCGTTCGATGGATTCTCGGCATTCATTGCGCGCATCTCACAAGGTTTGACCATCGGCCGACCGATCGCGCACGATGCTTTCCACGGCACGATACGGAATCGTCGTGGCCATCGCGATGAAAGGGATGCCGCGCGCGAGCCATCCGCCGATCGCCGCCGCGTCGACCGCCATCGCGCCCAGCGGAACGCCTGCGTCGTGGGCGATGCCGGTGATGGCCTGGATCGCCTCCTGGACCGGCGCGGCGGAAACGTCGCCCGGATGACCCATCGCGATCGACAGATCCGACGGGCCGATGAAGATGATGTCCGCCAGCCTGCGCTCGACGATCTGCCGCGCATTGGCCAGCCCCTGTCTGGTCTCGATCTGCGCGGCCAGCATCACGTCGCGGTTGCCGATGTCGAGGAATTCGCGCAGCGGCAGGAATCCGTATGCGCCGGCGCGCACCGAGTTCGATACGCCCCGCCGGCCCACGGGCGGAAAGCGGACGGCATTGAACGCCGATTCAAGGCCTTCGACGGATTCCACGATGGGAACCACCACGCCGGCCGCGCCCATGTCGAGTACGCGCGATATCAGCGCGGGCTCGTGCAGCGGCACCCGGGCGAACGGCAGGCAGCCGGCCACGTCGCAGGCTCGGATCATCTGCTCGATGGTTTCCGAGTGCGCCGAGCCATGCTCGCTGTCGATGATGAGGAAATCGAGCCCCGAATACGCGATGGCCTCGGTGTAGGACGCATGCGCAATGGACACGAAGGCGCCCAGCACCAACTGCCGTGAGGCCATCCGGGCCTTGAGCCGGGCGATCCGCTTGCGCTTGGCTTCGATGATGTCGAGATTGGGGTTCATTCTGCCTTGATTCCCAGGCTCTTGATGAGCTTTCCGTAACGCGCCGAATCCGCTTTGATGATCGAAGAGAACTCTTCGGGGCTGCTGACCAGCGGGTCCAGCCCGGCCGCACCGAGCTTGGCTTTCACCTCGGGCAAGGCCAGCAGCTTTCTCATTTCATCGTTCCATTTGTCGACGATGGGCCGCGGCGTATTGGCGGGCATGAACAGGCCGAACCACTGCCTGATCTGGAAGTCGGGCAGGCCGGCCTCGGCGAAGGTCGGCACGTCGGGCAGCGCCGCCAGCCGGCGCGGACCGGTGACCGCGAGCGCTTTCAGTCGCCCGGTCTTGACGTATTGCAGGGCCTGCGACGGCGACTGGATGACCATCTGCACCTGGCCGCCCACCAGCGCCGTCAAGGCCGGCGATATGCCGGGGTAGGGGATGTGCGTGATCTGCGTGCCGGTCAACGATTTGAAAAGCTCCGCCGCCAGGTGCGGCGGGCCGCCCAGGCCGGTGGAGCCATAGTTCAGCACCGAAGGATGCTTCTTCGCGTAGTCGATGAGTTCCTTGACGCTGTTCGCCGGGACCTCGGGATTGACCACCAGCAGGTTCTCGGTGCTGGCCACCGTGGCGACCGGCTGGAAATCCTTCAAGGCGTCATAGGGCGTATGGAACAGGTATTGGCTGGTGACGTGGGCGTCGTTCTGCCACAGCAGCGTGTAGCCGTCGGCGGCGGCGCGGGCGACGATGTTCGAGCCGATGATCGTGTTGCCGCCCGGCCGGTCGTCGACGATCACGGCCTGCCCCCACGCCTTCTGGATCTGCTCCGCGATCACGCGCGCCGTCGTGCCGCTGCTGCCGCCTGCCGCATAGGGGCTGACGATGCGGATGGCGCGCTCCGGATAGGAACCGGCCTCGCCCGCCGCGGCGCCGGTGGCCGTGGCCGTGGCCGTGGCCGCCAGGAACGCGGCCAGGATCGCCGCGCGAACAATGCTTTTCATGGATGTCTCCTCTACGGACTGGATCCGGATTGCTACGCGAGCGTAGAAATCTTTTCTTTTTCAATGAGCCCGAAATCGATTTCGTAGCCGAGCCCGGGCTGGCTCGGCGCTTCCACATGCCCGTCCGGGCCGACCTCGATGTCCTGCACCAGGCCGTATTTCTGCGAGCGGTGGGGCAGCAATACTTCGAACCGGGTGGTATTGCGGATCGCCACGGCAAGATGCAGATTGGCGACGTTGTTGAGCGAGTTGTTGCCGTGGTGGATCTCGTAGTTCATCCGGAATGCCTCGGCAAGATGCGCGGTCTTGATGCAGGTCGTGATTCCTCCTTTGTTCGCCACGTCGCCGCGCAATGCATCGGTGGCCCGCGACGTCAGCCAGATCGGGTATGAATCGAGTCCGGCAAAGGGCTGCTCGGTGGCGACGATGGGAATATGCAATTTGCGGCGCAATTCCACGTAGTTCCCGATGTCCTGGTCGGATAGCGGATCCTCGTACCAGAGAAAGTCGAGGTCCTGCAGCCCCATGCCGATCCGCAGCGCCTCCGCATACTGGTGATGCCACAGGGCGTCGAACATCAGCGGATAGTCCGCGCCCACCGCTTCCCGCACCCGCCTGGCCACCGCCAGATCTTTGTCCGGCTTGCAGGGAGGGTGGATCTTGTACGCCGTCCAGCCCTCCTCCTTGAGGCGGCACGCCTCTTCCACGTACAGCGCGGGCTCGGTATACACGGGCGAGGTCGCATAGGCGGCAATCCGGTCGCGGTATGAGCCGAGCAGGCGATGGATGGGCTGGCCGGCGGCCTTTCCCGCGATGTCCCACAGCGCGACGTCGATCGCGCCGATCGCGCGCGTGGTCGTGACGCGCGCCTTGGCCCACAGCGCGTGATGGAGCCATTCGCGATCGAGCGGATTCTTGCCGAGCAGGATGGGCTTGAGGAAACTGATCAGCGACGGCCCGTCATTGGTGGCGGGGTTGTAGGCGGAGCCGAGGAAGGCGTGGCCGTCGATTCCCTCGTTGGTGGAAATCCTCAACAGGCCGAGCGCGCTTTCCCCGCTGAATCTTCCGGTATGCGGCCCCAGCACGGTTTCGGGAATGGCGGGCCATCGGAAGAGCTTCAAATCGACATCGACTATTTTCAACGTTCGTACCTTGTTGAATCCGGGATAATCAAGTCTATTGATTGCGGCCGGGCCGGCGGCTGTTTTTTCGGATGCGTCATAGGAACTTCTTATGGAAGGAGATCTGTCGAATCTTCAGGTGGCGTTGCAATCGCTTCGAAGAATGACGATGGCCGAAGTGCGGACACTGGTCGCGCTGGGCGCCAACCGCAGCATTTCGGCAGCGGCCGTGCTGGTCAATCTTTCGCAGCCGGCGATGAGCCAGCATCTGCGCGAACTCGAGGAAAAGCTCGGGGTCAGGCTGTTCGACCGCAGCCGCCGCGGCCTGCATCCCACCCAATACGGCAAGGTCCTGATCCGGTGCGCCCGCGCCATGAAGGCCAATATGGAGGTGGCCGCGCACGAGCTGGTCGCGCTGTCGAAGGCCGAATCGCCGCGGCTGCGGATAGGCTTCCAGACCACCGCTTCGGTGGCGTTGCTGGCGCCCGCCGTGGTCGAATTGGCAAAGCGGGCGCCGCAGTGCACGGCGCTATTGTTCGAGGAAAGCCGGGACGGGCTGATCGAACAACTGCGCGGCGGGCACCTGGATGTGTTCGTGGGGCGGTTGCCCGATGCGGCGGGCGTCGCCGGCCTGCGCTACCAGCTGCTCGCGCACGAGCCCGTGGTGGTCGTCTGCGCACGGGACCATCCCCTGACGGGCAAGCCGCGTCTGGTCCTCCAGGATCTGGCCAAGGAAAGCTGGGTTCTGCCAGGGCCGGGCACGGGCTTCTACCACCAGGTGGCGGATACCTTCCGCCTGAGCAATATGGCGGTGCCGCGACCGACGGTGGAGGCGCGATCGATGATCGCGATCACGGCCATCGTCTCGACCAGCCGGCTCGTCGGTTTCCTGCCCTCTTCCCTGTGCCAAACCTTCTCCGGCAGCGGCCTGGCCACGCTCCCCGTCGACTTCGAATGCCGGCTGGAATCGCTTGGCGCGCTGTACCGGGAAGAGGCCGACAATTCGCCCTATCTTCCCTATTTTCTGCGCGCGCTCCACGCAGTGGCGCAGCGGGACACCCCGCCGCTTGCCGGCCAGCGCCGCCGCGCGAGCGCCGGCAGCCTGCTGCCCGGCTAGCCCCGCACCTGCCGGATCATCCGCGCCAGCATCCGATGCGTGCCCTGGGTGCTCCAATCGAACCCTTCCAGCCTTTGCAGCAACAAGTCGACCATCGCCTGCGCCGACGGCAGCAATGACCTTCCCTTGACCGACACGATGCCGATCGTGCGCTTCATCACCGGCCCCACCAGCGGCACGAAGGCCAGCTCCTGTTCGGCGCTGGGAAACGCCAGCGCCGGCAGCGGCACGACGCCGACCCGGTTCTTCACCAGCGCCACCAGCGTGGGCAGGTTCGAAACGTAGACCCCCGGCCGCCCCAGCAGCGCCCCCACCGGCGAGTCGTCAAGAAAGCGCTGCATCATGCTGCCGATGATGCGTTCGCCGCCCAGCCTTTCCCAGCGCAGCGAACGGGCGCCCGCATGGCGATGGTCGATCCGGCACAGCAGCCCGTACTGGTCGCGCACCAGCGGCCGGAAGACCAGCCGCGGATCGGGCGACGGCGTGCTGGAGATGGCGAAGTCGACCTCGCCCTCGGCCACCAGCCGCTGGACGTTGACGGAATCGTCGGCCAGCACGCGGACCTCGACGCCGGGATGGCGGGCGTTGAACTCGGTCAGCAGCCACGGCAGCCATTCCTGCGCGATCGACGGCAGGATGGCCAGCGCCAGCCGGCCGCCCGACACGTCGGCCATGTTGAGCATCGACGCCAGCGAACGCTCCATATGCGCCACTGCCTCGCGGATCAGCGGCAGGCAGCGTTCGCCGAACGGGGTGAGCGTGGCGCGCGAGCCTTTCTCGAACAGCGGCGCGCCGAGCCGCTGTTCCAGCTGGTGGATCGCCTGCGACAGCGCGGGCTGCGAGCGGTAGGACTGGCGCGCCGCGACCTGGTAGCTCTTGGTTTCCACCACCAGCAGGAATTGCCGCAGCTGCGACAGGCGCATGTCGATGAGCGCGTTCGTGGAAGGCATGGCGGCCCTGATATCGGATTCAAAAAACTTATCGAACAATACAATAAAAAATTTATTTTGAATAAGAGGCCGATGCTACGATTTTTCCCCGTCCTAACCGCGGGGCCATTTCCCGATGACAACGCTTTCCAATGCCTGCGCCCTCGTCGGCGTCGCCCGCTCGATCGGGCTGAAGACGGATCCGGACAAGAAAACGCCGTTGCAGCTCGTGATCGAGGCCTGCGCCGAGCTGCTGCGCAGCACCGGCCTCGAACGCAGGCAGATCGGCGGACTGTTCACCGGCCGCATGCCGCGCTCGTACATGAGCCTGCAGTACAGCCAGAGCGTGCTCAATGAACTGAAGATCGCGCCGATGCTGAGCACCGAAGTCACTTCTCACGGCGGCGGCGCGCTGGGCACGATCGAACTGGCCGTGATGGCGCTGCAGGCCGGCGTCATCGATTACGCGCTGTGCGTGAGCGGCGAAGCCAGTCCGACCTGGATCGACATGATCGGCGGCAGCGCCAACTGGGAGGCCGACCTGCAGTTCGAGGCGCCCTATGGCCCGACCACGCCGGCGCTGTATGCGCAGTCCGCCAGCCGCTACATGCACGAATACGGCGTCACGCCCGGGCAGATGGCGCGGGTGGCGGTGGAAAACCGCCGCTGGGCGCTGCACCATCCGCATGCCGCGATGCGGCACAAGGGGCCGATCACCGTCGAGCAGGTGCTGGCCTCGCCGATGATCGCCTCGCCGCTGCGGATGCTGGATTGCGCCGCGTGGTTCCCCGGCGGCATCGGCAGCGCGGCGCTGGTGACGCGGGCCGACCTGGCGCGCGGTCTGTGCGACGAGCCCGTCTATATCGCCGGCTTCGGCCAGTGCAACACGCACGAGTGGGTGGGCGAGCGGATGGGAAGCACCGGCGTGGGGCCGTTCGCCGACGGCCCGAGCATGGTGCGCACCGGCGCCAAGGTGGCCGCCGACCAGGCCTACGCGATGGCCGGGCTGGCGCCGCGCGACATGGACATCGTCGAGACCTCCGTGCCGTTCACCTACGCCAACCTGATCATGCTGGAGGAACTCGGCTTCTGCGGCGAAGGCGAAGGCGGCCGTTTCGTGGAGGCCGGCGGCATCGATTTCGATGGCGGCCTGCCCTTCAACACCACCGGCGGCTATCTGTCGTTCGGCCAGTCCGGGCAGGGGCTGTATCTGCTCAAGGAAGTGGTCGACCAGATGCGCGGGCAGCCGGAAGGACATCCGGTGCCGGGCGTGCGGCACGGGCTGGTGCACGGCCACGGCGGCCCGCTCGGCTGCCACTCGGTGATGATCCTGTCCAAAGAGGCTTGATGAACCCACCCCTGCGCGCTTCGCGCGCCCCTCAAGGGGGGCACTGGCGGACCGGCAAAGCCGGATCCGCTGTGCCCTGGATCGGCGGCACCGGGTTCGTGCGTCGAGGGTCGTGTGAAGCGCTGTGGAGCATTGGAATGAATATCGAAGCAAGCGATGAAAACATGCGCGCGGCCGCCGACTGGTCGGCCGGCCGCCGGGTGACGGTGGGCGACATGTTCCTGGGGCTGTACCAGCCCTCGCCCGAGACCACCGAATACTGGCACGGCATCGAGCGGCGCGAGCTGCTGTTCAAGCACTGCCGGCAGTGCGGCGCGGCCCATCATCCGCGCCGCATGCTGTGCAGCCGCTGCAACTCGATGGACCTGGCCTGGCGCCCGGCCTCGGGGCAGGGCGAGGTCTATTCCTTCAGCGAGGTGCACCGCGCGCCCACGCCCGCCTTCCAGGCCGGCGCTCCTTATACGGTGGGCCTGGTCCACACCGCCGAAGGCGTGTACTTCTTCTGCCGCATCGTGGCCGAAGGCGGCGCCGCGATACGCATCGGCGCGTCCGCCAGGCTGGACTTCCGGCCGCTGGAGAACGGGCTCGTGCTGCCCGTGTTCGTGGTCGGAGGCCAGGCATGAACGCGCCCGCACGTCCGCCCGCGGGGCATGCGTCCGCGGCCGGGGGACCCGCCCCGCAGCGGCATGCCGACGGCCAGGCGACTCCCTCGAAAGGCCCGCTCGACGGCATCGTCGTGCTCGACATCACGCGCGCGCTGACCGGTCCGTTCTGCACCATGATCCTGGGCGACCTGGGCGCCGACGTGATCAAGGTCGAGATCCCCGGCCGCGGCGACGAGGCCCGCCACTGGGGCCCGCCCTTCATCGCCGGCAGCGGCCCCAACTACCTGGGCTACAACCGCAACAAGCGCAGCGTGGCGATCGACCTGCACACCGCCGAGGGCCAGGCCGCGATCCGCGCGCTGGCCGCGCAGGTGGACGTGGTGGTGGAGAACTTCCGCCCCGGCACGATGCGCCGCTTCGGCCTGGGCGACGACGTGCTCAAGGCCTCCAACCCCGACCTGATCTACTGCGCCATCAGCGGCTACGGCCCCACCGGCCCGCTGGCCAACTGGCCGGCGATGGACCTGATGATCCAGGCGGTCAGCGGCATCATGTCGCTCACGGGCGAGCCCGAGGGCCGGCCGCACAAGGCCGCGGCGCCGATCACCGATCTGTTCGCCGGCTTCGCGGCGGCGCTGTCGGTGCTGGCCGCGATCCACGAGCGCGGCCGTTCCGGCCAGGGCCGTTCGATCGACATCAGCATGCTCGATTGCGCGCTGATGATCCTCGGCCAGTCCGTCACGGCCTGGGGCATGAACGGCCGCAACCCGCCGCGCTCCGGCAACGCCCATCCGCTGATGGCGCCGTACCAGAGCTTCAGGACCCGGACCCGCGAGTTCGTGTGCGCCATCACCACCGACAAGCGCTGGAACCTGCTGTGCACGCTGCCGGAATTCGCCGCCTTCCGCGGCCGCCCCGAGCTGGCGACCCAGGCGCTGCGCAACGCCAACGCCAAGGCCCTGTGCGCCGAACTGCAGGAGGTGTTCGAAACCAACACCGCCGAATACTGGCTGGACCACATGTTCCGCCTGCAGCTGCCGGCCGCCCCGGTCAACACCGTGGCCGACATCGCCGCCCACGAGCACGTGGCGCGCAGCCAGGCGCTGCTCGACATCGAATACCCGGCCGGATCCGGCAATACGCTGAAGACCCCCGGCGTGCCGTGGCGCGACGTGGCCGCGCCCGGCCCGGTGGCCTCGCCGCCCACCCTGGGCCAGCACACGCGGGAAGTGTTCGAAGCCTACGGCATCCCGCTGCCGGACCCCGCCACCGAGAACGCCCGATAAACAAACCGCGCAGCCCCAGGAGACAGGCAATGAAAATGATGAAGTGGATGCAATACGCGCTGGCCGCCGCGATCGCGGCCGGCCCAGCCGCGCCGTCCCACGCCGAGGACTACCCTTCGCGCCCGATCAGGATCGTTTCGCCGTTCGCGCCCGGCGGCTTCAACGACGTGCTGGCGCGCATGATCGGCCAGAAGATGGCCGCCGACTTCGGCCAGCCGGTGGTGGTGGACAACCGGCCCGGCGCCAACATGATCATCGGCAGCGAACTGGTGGCCAAGGCCGACCCGGACGGCTACACGCTGCTGATGGCGGCCGTGCCGCACGTCATCAATCCCAGCCTGTACAAGCTGCCCTACGACTCGGAAAAGGATTTCACCCCGACCGCGCTGATCACCCTGGTACCCAACGTGCTGGTCGTCCACCCTTCTCTGCCCGTGCATTCGGTGCAGGAGCTGATCGCCTACGGCAAGGCCCATCCCGACAAGCTGAGCTTCGGCTCGGTCGGCACCGGCAGCTCCTATCACATGGCCGGCGAGCTGTTCAAGAACATGACCGGCATCGAGATGCTGCACGTGCCGTACAAGGGCTCGGCGCCGGCCATGAACGACCTGCTGGCGGGCCGCTTCAACGTGTTCTTCGCCAACCTGGTGTCGGTTCTGCCGCACATCCGCTCGGGCAAGCTGCGCGCGCTGGGGGTGACCAGCCCGAAGCGCGCCGCCATCATGCCGGAGCTGCCCACGGTGGCCGAGGCCGGCGTGCCGGGCTTCAGCGCCAGCTCGTGGTACGGGCTGATGGGCCCGGCCAACATGCCGCCCGAGGTCGTCGCCAAGATCAACGCCGAGGTCGGCAAGATCGTGTCGTCGCCCGAAATGCGGCAGTGGCTGACCAAGGACGGCGCCGAACCGCTGACCGCCTCGCCGCAGGAGTTCGCGCAGCTGGTGCATGACGACATCGCGCGCTGGGGCAAGGTCGTGCGCGAGCGCGGCATCAAGGCGGATCAATGAGCGCGCGTCATTCCGCGCGCAAGATATCGCGCAGCAGTGGAAGGACGGACCGATGAGCACGCCCGCGCCCCGGGAAACCGCCGCCGGACCCGAGCTGCGCTACCGCCGCCGGCTGGCCGAAGGCGTGTTCGAGATCCAGCGCTGCGGCGATTGCGGCCGCCACGTGTTCTACCCGCGCGTCGGCTGCAGCCATTGCGGCAGCGCCGCGCTGGCGTGGGTCCGCCCCTCGGGCCGCGGCACGGTGTATTCGACCACCGTGGTGCGCGCCCGACCGGAAGAGGGCGGCCCCTACAACGTGGCGATCGTCGAACTGGCCGAAGGCCCGCGCCTGATGTCGCGGGTGGAAGGCATCGCGCCGGCCGAGGTGCGCATCGGCCTGCCGGTGCGGGCCGCCGTGCGCGGCAGCGGCGGCGACGCGCTGCTGGTGTTCCTGCCCGACACGTCCGCGGCCGGCATTGCCGCGCCCGATGGGTCATCCACAGAGGCCGCCCATGACTGATTCCCTGCGCGGCGCGGCCGCCATCGTCGGCGTCGCCACCGCCGGCCTGGGCGAGGCGCCCGGCCGCTCCTCGCTCGAACTGCTGGGCGAGGCGGCGCGGCTGGCGCTGGCCGACGCCGGCCTCGGCATCCGCGACGTCGACGGCCTGTTCGCCAATACCGCCGTGCATTCGCATCCGGCGCTGTCGGTGGGCGAGTACCTGGGCGTGCGGCCCGCGTTCTCGGAAAGCTCCAGCATCGGCGGCGCCTCGTTCGTGGGCTACGCGCTGACGGCCGCGATGGCGCTGCAGGCCGGCCTGTGCAAGGTGGCGCTGATCTGCTACGGCAGCAACCAGCGCACCGAAAGCGGCAGGCTGCGCGCCAAGTCGGGCTCGCAGGACTACGAAACGCCGTACCGCCCGCGCCATCCCATCAGCAGCTTCGCGCTGGCCACCGCGCGCCATATGCATCAATACGGCACCACGCGCGAGCAGCTGGCCGAAGTGGCGGTGGCGGCGCGCCGCTGGGCCGGGCTCAACCCGGAAGCCTTCATGCGCGAGCCGCTGTCCATCGGCGACGTGCTGGGCGCGCGCATGGTCAGCGATCCCATCACCGTGCGCGATTGCTGCCTGGTGACCGACGGCGCCGGCGCGGTGGTGATGACGCGGGCCGACCGCGCGCGCGACCTGCGGCGCCGGCCGGCCTACCTGCTGGGCGCCGGCATGGCGCACTGGCACATGCAGGTGGACCAGATGGCCGACATGACGGTCACCGCGGCCAGCGAATCGGGGCCGCGCGCCTTCGCGATGGCGGGGTTGTCCCCCAGCGACGTGGACGTGGCGCAGATATACGATGCGTTTACGATCAACATCGTCCTGGCGCTGGAAGACCTGGGTTTCTGCGCCAAGGGGGAAGGGGGCGCCTTCGTGCAGGACGGCCGCATCGCGCCCGGCGGCGCCTTGCCGGTCAACACCAATGGCGGCGGGCTGTCGTGCTGCCATCCCGGCATGTACGGCATCTTCACGTTGATCGAGGCGACGCGCCAGTTGCGCGGCGAGGCCGGCGCGCGGCAGGTGGAGGGCGCGCGGGTCGCGCTGTGCCATGGCAATGGCGGCCGCCTGGCCAGCCAGGTCACGGCGCTAATCGGAACGGAGAGATGAACCTACCGGTATGAAACCTAGCATCGATCTACCCAAACACCCGCTCGCTCCGCTGGAAGTGCTGCGCAGCTATCCGCCGCACGAACAGACGCTGCACGCGCTGTTCGCCAGCCGGCTGGCGCGCGATCCGGCGCGCCCATTCATCCTGTTCGGCGACACGACGCTGTCGTGGCAGGACTTCGACGATGCCGTGGTGCGGCTGGCGCACGCGCTGCGGGCGCGCGGCGTGAAGCAGGGCGACCGCATCGCGGTCATCTCCACCAATCATCCGGCCCACGTGCTGCTGCTGTTCGCGCTGGCCCGGATCCGCGCCATCATGGTGCCGGCCGATCCCAAGTTCGGCGTGACCGAAGCCAGGTACGTGTTCTCGCACGCGGGCGTCAGCGGCGTGTTCTGCTCGGCCGACACCCACGCCGTGGCCGCCGCGGCCTGCGAGGGCATGGCGCCGGCGCCGTGGTTCTGCGCGGTCGACGGCGGCGTCGACGGCCTGCCCGAGCTCGACGCCGAGATCGCAGCGGCGCCACTGGCGCCGCTGGCCGACGACGCCAGCCCGGACGACACCTGCCTGGTCGTGTATTCCTCGGGCACCACCGGCTTCCCCAAGGGCGTGATGCACAGCCAGCGCACCGTGGTGCTGTGCGGCGAGCGCCAGATCGCGCGGGTGCACCTGCAGCCGGACGACCGCTGCATGTGCGTGCTGCCGATGTTCCACGTCAACGCGCTGCTGTATTCGGTGGCCGGCGCCGCGGCCGCCGGTTGCTGCCTGGTCATCATGCCGCGCTTCAGCGCCTCGCAGTTCTGGCGTTCGGTGGTCGATACCGGCACCACCCAGGTCAACCTGCTGATGGCCATGACCACCATCCTGACCCGGCGCCCGCGCAGCGAGTTCGTGCCCGGCCACAAGCTGCGCTGCGTCAGCGGCTCGCCCTTCACGCGCGAGACGATGGACGCCTTCCTGCACGAATTCGGCGTCGCCCGCGTGATCGAAGGCTTCGGCATGACCGAGATCCCCGGCGCCTTCAGCAATCCCTACGACGGCCCGCACCGGCTGGCGTCGATGGGCGTGCCCGGCAAGCATCCCGATCCCGACATGCCGTGGACCCAGGCGCGGGTGCTGGACGACGAGGGCCGCCCGGTGCCCGACGGCGTGACGGGCGAGCTGGCGGTGAAGATTCCCACCATCATGCAGGGCTACCTGAACGACCCGGCGCAGACGGCGGCCGCCTTCCGCGACGGCTGGTTCCTGAGCGGCGACCTGGTCTACCGCGACCCGGACGATTTCTTCTTCTTCGTCGCGCGCAAGAAAGACATCATCCGCCGGCGCGGCGAGAACATCGCCGGCGCCGAGCTGGACCGCGTGATCGGCGAGCATCCGCAGGTGGCGGAGGTGGCCGCGATCCCGGTGCCGTCGGAACTGGGCGAAGAAGAGATCATGGCGGTCGTGGTGCGCAAGCCGGGCGCCGACCTGCCGGCGACCGCCATCCGCGATTGGTGCGCCGCGCGGCTGGCCGCGTACAAGGTGCCGCGCTTCGTCGTCTTCGTCGACGAGCTGCCGCACACGCCCACGCACAAGGTCGCGAAGTTCGCGCTCCGGAGCGACGCCAGCCTGCGCCAGCGCGCGGTGGACGTTTCGGCCGCCGGTTGACGCGTCGCGCGGCCAGGCCCGGCCGCGCCGGCAGCCGGGCGCAGCGGCCGGGCCGTGCCTCCAAGGCACGGGCCGGCCCCTTCCCCTGCGTCTACGCGAACTCGTCGCCGCGCAGGTCCGCCAGGAAGCGGTCGCGCCAGCGGTCGAGGTCGTTCTCGCGCAGCCGCCGCATCATCTGCTGGTGCCGCTCCTTGCGTTCCTCGACCGGCATGATGAGCGCCCGGCCCAGCGCCTGCGCCATGCCGTCGGTATCGTAGGGGTTGACCAGCAGCGCGCCGTCGCCCAGCTCGCGCGCGGCGCCGGCGAATTCCGACAGCACCAGCACGCCGGGATCGTCGGCCGGCTGCGCCGCCACGTATTCCTTGGCCACCAGGTTCATGCCGTCGCGCAGCGGCGTCACGTAGCCGATCTGCGAGGCGCGGAACAGCGACATCAGCATCAGCCGGTCGTAGTTCTTGTTGATGTAGCGGATCGGCGTCCAGGTCAGGTCGGTCCAGCGGCCGTTGATGCGGCCGGCGGCGCTTTCCAGCTGGCGGCGGATGTTGCGGTACATCTCGACGTCGCTGCGCGACGGCGGCGCGATCTGGATGAAGCTGACCTTGCCGCGATGGGCCGGCGCCATCTCGAGCAGGCGCTCGAAGGCCTGGAAGCGCTCGACCAGCCCCTTGCTGTAGTCCAGGCGGTCCACGCTCATGATCAGCCGCCGCTGGTGCAGCCCCTGCTTGAGGTTCAGGATCTGGCGCGAATTGCTGTGGGTCTGCGACTGCTCCTGGATCTCGTCGGGCAGCACGCCGATCGGGTAGGTGCCGACGCGCACACGCCGGCGCCCCACGGCCAGCACGCCGGGCGCCTGCGGCACCGCGCCCAGCTGGCGGCGCGCGTAGTCGGAGAACGCGGTGCAATCGTCATCGGTCTGGAAGCCGAGCAGGTCGTAGGCGCACATGGCCTCGGTCAGCTCGCGGTGCGGCGGCACGGTGCGCAGCACGGGCTCGACCGGAAAGGGGATGTGCAGGAAGAAGCCGATGCGGTTGGCGATGCCGGCCTCGCGGCACATGCGGGCGAACGGCAGCAGGTGGTAGTCGTGCACCCACAGCAGGTCGTCCGGCCGCAGGATGGGCTTGAGCTTCTCGACCAGCCAGGCGTTCACGCGCAGGTAGCCGGCGTATTCCTTGCGGTCGTAGCGGCTCAGGTCGGTGCGGTAGTGGAAGGTCGGCCACAGCGTGCCGTTGGAAAAGCCGCGGTAGTACTGGTCGTAGTCGCGGCGCGACAGGCCGATGGTGGCGTAGCCGACGCTGTCCTGCTGGTATAGCGTGGGGGTTTCGGGCGGCGCATCGACAATCTCGCCGCTCCAGCCGAACCAGATGCCGCCGCTCTGCTTGAGCGCGCCATGCACGCCCACGGCCAGCCCACCGGCGCTCGGCTGGTCTTCCGCCACCGGCGCGACCCGATTCGATACGACGACCAGGCGGCTCATTGGACACCTCGCGCGCCGTCGCGCGCCAGTCTTTCATGCCGGCGGGCCGGCTTTCCTTCAAGGTTTCGGGTCAATGTTGCGACACCTCGTTCTGTGAATGATTGCGGTACGCAGGCCGGCTCATGCCAGCGAGGCCAGCCATCGGGCCAGCGCGGCGGGATCGGGCAGGCGGCGGCGGGCCGAACTGGGGCCGGGGCCGATCTTGACCGACAGGCCGCCGCGTTCGTTGACGGCGGCGAAGCCGGCTTCGTCCGTCAGGTCGTCTCCCGCGAATACCGGCACGCGGCCTTCGAAGGGGGCCAGGCCCAGGAAGCGTTCGATCGCGTGCGCCTTGCTGGCCGCGCGTGGCTTGATTTCGAAAACCATTTTGCCGGGCTGCAGCACGAAGCCATCCCGCCTTTGTATCAGCTTTTCCATCGCGGCGCGCACCAGTTCGCCGCAATGCGGCGCATGCCGGTAGTGCAGCGCCAGGGCGATACCCTTTTGTTCCAGCATCAGGCCGGAGTGGCGGCTCAGCAGCGGAGCCAGTTGCTGCGCCATGTCGGCCACCTCGTCGGCATCGACGGCGAGGCGGCCGGTGGCGCCGTCCGGGTCGCGCCAATGCGCGCCGTGCAGCGCGGCAGCGGGCAGCCGCAACGGCGCCACGAGCTGATCGATTTCTTCCAGCGGCCGGCCCGATACGATGGCCACCGCGCCGTCGGCAGCCTTGACCAGCCGTTGTAGGATTTGCAAGGTGGACGCCGGGATGCCGGCCTCTTGCGGCGTCGTCGCGATCGGCGCCAGCGTGCCGTCGACGTCCAGGAAAAAGGCATGATCGCGCACGGCCAGCGATGACGGCGCCATGTCTGTGGAGCTTGGCAGGGGCGGGTGCTGCGGTTGTTCGTGTTCCATCGGTCCTCTGGCGCCGGATAGCGCCGGTCGGTATGGGAGAGCCCGCGGGTCCGGCGCGTGGCACGCTGGCCGGGATGCAAGGGCCGTGCCAGTTTACTGCCGTCCGCGCGGCGGCGCGCCGCCGCGCGCCCGGGAAAGCCTCAGATCAGCGGCACGGCGCAGCCGTCCATCGGCACGATGGCGCCGGTCACGTAGCTCGCCTGTTCGGAGGCGAGGAAGAGCGCCACGCTGGCCACCTCTTCCGGCTTCGCCAGCCGGCCCATCGGAATGGCCGCCACTTCCTGCGCCTGCTGTTCTTCGATGCTGCGGCCGTGGGCCTGGGCCATGACCTGCAGGCCGGCCTGCACGCGCCCGGTTTCCGTCAGGCCCGGATTGATGCCGTTGATGCGCAGGCCCCTGGGCGCATAGACGCGCGCGTAGCCCGCGGTGGCCAGCATCAGCGCGGCATTGGCCGCGCCGCCGGCGATGTGGGTGGCCGTCGGGCTCTTGCCGCCCATGCCGATGACATTGACGATGGCGCCGCGGCCGCGCCCGGCCATGCGCTTGGCGACCGGATCCATGGTGTGCACATAGGGGAAATACTTGGCGTCCATGCCCTGCCGGAACGCCTCGTGGCCGAGCTCCTCGGGCGTGTGGCGCCGCGCGGCGCCGGCCGAGTTGACCAGCACGTCGATGGCCCCCACTTCGTTCTCGATGCGTTCGACCAGCGCGACCGCGCCCGGACCGTCGGCCAGGTCGGCGGCATAGGTGTGCATGTCGAGGCCGTCGGCCCGCAAGCGGGCCTGCGCGTCGGCCAGGTTCGCGGGGCTGCGCGACACGCCCACCACGCGCGCCCCGGCGCGCGCGAAGGCCTGCGCGCAGGCCAGGCCGATGCCCTTGCTGGCGCCGGTGATCAGGACGATGGAAGAGGCGAAGGAAAGGCTCATGGCGTTCGTTTTCCTGGGGTGGACGAAGGCCGGCGCCAAGTGGCCGGGACGCCGCCGATTATCCGCCGCGCGGCGGCCGCGTGCCAGGCGCAAGGTCCTGCCGGCGATGCGGTCCGCAACGGTGCGCGGCGCCGCCCGCGGAAGGCCGCCCCGCACCTTCAGGCGTCGAGCCCGTACTGCTGCACGAGCCACAGCAGCGCCATCGGCCCGGCGTTGAACAGCGCATGCAAGGCCACCGAAGCGCCGATGCCGGTGCGCACCCGCAGCCAGCCCAGCACCAGCCCCGTTCCCCATTGCGGCAGCACCAATAGCGGCAGCAGCCAGGCGTCGGCCCCGCCCAGCCGGAAATTGCCCAGGTGCAGCACCGCGAACAACAGCGTGACCGCATGGAAGACCACGGGGAATGCCCGCCGGTAGCGGCGCAGCCACGCGCGGGACCAGCCATAGCGCAGCCGCGCCAGCATGGCCAGCACGCAGGCGGCCGCGGCGGCCAGCAGCAAGCCGCCCGCCAGCGTTTCCACCGCCAGCAGGCCGATCAGCAGCAGCGGCACCAGCCACACGGCTTGCGCCGGCCGCCGCAGCCCGAAACGCAGCAGCATTTCTTCGATCAGCGGCGCCCACAGCACCACCCGCGGCCACGGCAGCGACAGCTCCAGCAAGCGGTTTTCGGAACCCGTGAGCGTGGCCACGCCGGCCGACAAGGGACCCAGCAGCGCCAGGTTAATGAACCACAGCACCGCCAGCCAGCGCAGCAGCCGGCCGGGCACCAGCCCCGCCACGCACTCGGCCCGCACCCCGCTCATCGGCGCGCGCGGCAGCC
Source organism: Pigmentiphaga soli (assembly GCF_039541095.1). Classification (NCBI taxonomy): domain Bacteria; kingdom Pseudomonadati; phylum Pseudomonadota; class Betaproteobacteria; order Burkholderiales; family Alcaligenaceae; genus Pigmentiphaga; species Pigmentiphaga soli. Next base: position 70,256 of record NZ_BAABFO010000021.1, on the reverse strand, counting down.
GGCGAACGAAATCGGGCCGCCTTACGAAGCGAAGGAAATCGCCCAGCTCAGCTTTCCACAATGCTACGCATCTCCCCAACGCATGAATCTACACCTCCCTATTCAGGATGCGGCGGATCCGGCTTCGCCGGTCCGCGCGCATCGCCCCCTTGAGGGGGTGCGGCCACCGGCCGCGCGGGGGTGGCCCTCTTCGGGGTGCGGCCACCGGCCGCGCGGGGTGGGCTCACTTTTCGCTGTGCAGGCGCTGCATCGCGTCGTCGAACTCGCCTTCGAGCAGCAGCGGCAGCACGGCGCGCGAGCGATTCAGCGCATCGTCGATGCGCGGCTGATCCTCACGCCGCGGCGGATGCAGCACGAAATCGATCACCGGCTGCGCCAGCCCGAGCGAGCGCGGATGGCCGATGCCCAGCCGCAGCCGCCAGAACATGGGCGAGCCGAGCGCCGACTGGATGTCTTTCAGGCCATTGTGGCCGGCATGGCTGCCGCCCTGCTTGATCTTGGCCTGGCCCGGCAGCAGGTCGAGCTCGTCGTGCGCGACCAGGATCTGTTCGACCGGAATCTTGTAGAAGCGCGCCACCGCGGCCACCGACATGCCGGAACGGTTCATGAAGGTGGCGGGCTTGAGCAGGTGCACCGTCTCGCCCTTGAAGCGCGCCTTGGCGGCTAGCCCGAAGAACGCCTTCTCGGTGGCGAACGAGGCGTGCAGATCGTCGGCCACGTGATCGACCAGCCAGAAGCCGGCGTTGTGGCGGGTGGTTTCGTATTCCGGGCCGGGATTGCCCAGGCCGACGATCAGGCGGATGGGGTCTGGCATGGCGCTGTTCTCGAAATGAAAAACCCCGGCGTGCAGGCACGGCCGGGGCTGGAACGATCGGCGGTCGGCGACCGATGCCGATTATTTTTGCTCTTCGGAGTTGGATTCCTCGGAAGCGGCGGCGGCCGACACCGGCGCCGTCACGACCACGGTGTCGCCGTTGCCGGTGAAGGTCACGCCCTTGGGCGCCTTCAGGTCGGACAGGTGCACCGACTGGCCGGCCACCAGCTCGGCCAGGTCGACTTCGATGAATTGCGGCAGGTCGGCCGGCAGGCAGCTGACGTCGACTTCGGTGACGACGTGGCTGACCACGGCGCCGCCCAGCTTGACGGCCGGCGAATTCTCGGCGTTCACGAAGTGCAGCGGCACCTTGGTGTGCAGGGCCTGGTTGGCGGCCACGCGCTGGAAGTCGACGTGCAGCACCTGCTGCTTGTACGGGTGCCATTGCACGGCGCGCAGGAGCACGGAAGCGCCCTTGCCGTCGAGCTGCATGTCGAGCACGGAGGAGTGGAACTCTTCCTTGCGCAGCGCGTGGAAGATTTCGTTGTGGTCGAGCTCGATGCTCAGCGGCTCGGCGTTGCCGCCGTAGACGATGGCGGGAACCCGGCCCGCGCGGCGCAGGCGGCGGCTCGCACCCGTTCCCTGGACGCTACGCGTAGTGGCGGTGAATTGCATGGTTTTCTCCAAGTCCCGGCGGGCACCATGCCTGCCGGCGATTTCCCGCGAGCGCCGCGACCAGCGCCTGCGGTCCGCCCGTCCGGCACCGCCATCGGCGCCGGACGGGCAAAACTCATTCGATACTCATTCGACGAACAGCGAGCTGACCGAATCCGCGCGCGAAATGCGCAGCATGGTTTCGCCGATCAGCGCGGCGCACGACAGGTGGCGGATGCGGCCGCTGGCCTTGGCCTCTTCGCTGGCCGGGATGGTGTCGGTCACCACCAATTCATCAAGGTCGGACTCGGCGATGCGGCCGACCGCGCCGCCCGACAGCACCGCGTGGGTGCAATACGCATACACCGCCACCGCGCCGCGCTGCTTGAGCACCTGCGCGGCCTTCACCAGCGTGCCGGCCGTGTCCACCATGTCGTCCATGATGATGCAGGTGCGGCCTTCGACGTCGCCGATGATGTTCATCACTTCCGACACGTTGGCCTTCGGCCGCCGCTTGTCGATGATGGCCAGGTCGGCCTCGAGCCGCTTGGCCAGCGCCCGGGCGCGCACCACGCCGCCGACGTCGGGCGACACCACCATCAGGTTGGCCAGGTTGCGCTTCCAGATGTCGCCCAGCAGGATCGGCGCGGCGTAGATGTTGTCGACCGGGATGTCGAAGAAACCCTGGATCTGGTCGGCGTGCAGGTCCATCGTCAGCACGCGGTCGACGCCCACCACCTGCAGCATGTTGGCCACCACCTTGGCCGAGATCGCGACCCGCGCCGAGCGCGGCCGGCGGTCCTGGCGGGCGTAGCCGAAGTACGGCATGGCGGCGGTGATGCGGCCGGCCGATGCGCGGCGCAGCGCGTCGACCATCACCATGATTTCCATCAGGTTGTCGTTGGTGGGCGCACAGGTGGGCTGCAGCACGAAAACGTCCTTGCCGCGGACGTTCTCGTTGATTTCCACCATCACTTCGCCGTCGGAAAAGCGGCCGACGGTCATCTTGCCCAGTGGTATGCCGAGATGGCTGGCGACGTCGGCCGCCAGACGGGGATTGGCCGTCCCCGTGAAAATCATGAAGCTTTCTTGCGCCATGACGCATCGCCCGTGGCTGGTGGCTCTGGGAGCCGGTACAAAACGACAAAGCTGTTGAGCCCCGCACCGCAGTCAGGGGTCAACAGCTTTCGGTGAGAATGGTGGCTGGGGAAGAAGGATTCGAACCTTCGCATGCCGGAATCAAAATCCGGTGCCTTAACCAGCTTGGCGATTCCCCAACTTTCGCCCCGCCGCGGAAAACCGCAACGGGACTGCAAACCTTCCGCGACGCCCCCGGCTGTGTCGGGAACCCCGCTGGCAAACTCGCGGGCCGGGCTGCGCTACCCGGCCACCCAGTCCTGCAGCGGATGCGCTTCCAGCCCGGCGCATGTGCGCAATAGCTTCAGCTGCAGCCCGCCGGGCCCGACACGCATTTTAGCGGCGATTCGATCATGCGCCCAATCGGCCTGCTGCCGGCTGTGGCACTCGACGAACAGGCACGCCCCCGACCCGGACATCCGCACCGCCGGCGCATCGGCCCCGGCATTGGCAAGCGCCTGCGACATCAGCCGGTGCGCCTGGCCCACTTGCGGATACCTGGCAAACGCCACGGCTTCCAGATCGTTCCTGCCGAAAAAGCCATGCGCGCCGGCAGGAAAGTCCGTTATTTTGACGCGCGGCGTGTTCCTTGTCAATTCAGGCGCGCCGAAGACCTCCGCGGTCGGCACGCTGGCGTCGGGCTGCGCCACCACGTACCAGCGGGGCGGCAGCGCCAGCGGCGCCAATTCCTCGCCCACGCCCTCGGCGAAGGCATTGCGGCCGAACACGAACACCGGCACGTCGGCCCCCAGCCGCAGCGCCAGCGCCATCAGCGCGCCGCGGTCCAGACCGGTGCCCCACAACCGGTTCAGCGCGATCAGCACGGTGGCCGCGTCGCTGGAGCCGCCGCCCAGACCGCCGCCCATCGGGATGCGCTTTTCCACGTCGATCTCGACGCCGCGGCCGCAGCCGGTCGCCTCCTGCAGCAGCCGCGCGGCGCGCACCGTCAGGTCCTGCTCGGCCGGCACGCCGTCCGGCCCCGAGCCGCGCAGCACGCGGCCGTCGGCGCGTTCGCGCAGGTGCAGGGTGTCCTGCAGATCGATGAAGCGGAACGCGGTCTGCAGCAGATGGTAGCCGTCGGCCCGGCGGCCCACGACATGCAGGAACAGGTTCAGCTTGGCGGGCGACGGCAGGTCGCGCAGAACTTGCATGGCAGTTCTCATGGCGCCCCGCGCCGCATGGCCCCGATGCCGCCGATCCAGGGCACGGCGGATCCGGCTCCGCCGGTCCGCCCGTGCCGCCCCTCGAGGGGCGCGCGTAAACGCGTAGGGGTGGGCCTCATTCTGGATCTATGACCAGGCGCAGGTCGACGTCTTCGCCGGTGGGCTCGGTGCGCGCCATCTGCAGGCGGGTGGGGCCGGCGGTGTCGTAGTCGCGGGCCCGCACGCGCCAGCCGCCCTGCTCGAAGGCCAGCGGCCGGCCGCCGGCGTCGCGTTCGGCCACCTCGGCGGGCGGCTGCTTGGCCAGTTCGCCGCGCAGCCAGTCGCGCAGCCCTTCCACCGGGATCGGCTTGCCCAGCACGATGGCCACCAGCGCGTCGGGATTGTCGGCACGGGTTTCCTTGCCGTTGGATTCGCGCAGCAGCGCCTGCCCGGGGCCGGCCTCCACCCGCGCCAGCGTGGCGCCGAGCGGGGAAACCAGGTCAAGCACCAGCTTGCGGCCGTCGTCGCGCCAGGCGAAACCGCCCTGGACGGCGTTCTGCTTGCCGCCGGGCTCGTCGATCCGCAGCGCGAAGCGGCCGACGCGCGACAGCGCCGCGCCGCCGCCCTCCGCGGGTATCGGCCGCGGCGCCGCGCAGCCGGCCAGCAGCATGGCGGCGGCCGCCAGGGCGCCGATGCCGCGCAGCGCGGCGCGGCACCCCATCGGGCCGCCGCCGCGGCGCGGCGCCGGGCGCGAAGCAACGGCGTCGCCCTGCGTACAGGTCACAGCGTGACCGCCAGCCGCGCCAGCGTGCTTTTCAGAACCTCGTTGGACGGATCCTTCTGCTGCACGCTGCGCCACAGTTCGCGTGCCTGCCCCTGCTCGCCGGCGGCCCACAGCACTTCGCCCAGGTGCACGCCGATCTCGGCGTCGGGCCGGATCCCGTAGGCGCGCTTCAGGTATTTGATGGCGCCGGTGTTGTCCCCCATGCGGTACAGTACCCAGCCCATGCTGTCGATGATGAAGGGATCGTCGGGCTGCAGGTTCAGGGCGCGCTCGATCAGCGCCTTGGCCTCGGACAGCCGCATATTGCGGTCGGCCAGCGAATAGCCCAGCGCGTTGTAGGCCTGCGCGTGGCCGGGGTCGAGCGCGATCACGCGGCGCAGCGTGGATTCCATGTCGGCCACGCGATTCTGCTGCTCGTACAGCATGCCCAGGTCGTACAGCAGCGCGGTGTTCTCGGGATACTTGCCGCTGGCGGCCTGCAGCACCTTGATCGCCTCGTCGCGCTGGCCGGCGTTGCGCAGGATCTGGGACTCGGTCAGCGCGGTGCGGGCCGCTTCGCGCTCGTCGCGCGGGTCGATCAGCGCGATCAGCTTGCGGGCGTCGTCGATACGGCCCTGCTTGCCGCGCAGCACCGCCTGGCGCAGCCGCGCGTCGAGCGCGGCGCTGGGGTCGTCGACCTGGTTCAGCAATTCGTAGGCGTCGTCGAGCCGGTTCTGGTCTTCGGCGATCTGCGCCCGCATGAACACGGCGCTGTCGCCGTCGGCCAGCGGCGGCAGCCCGCCCGGCGTGGCGCCGGCGGCGCTGCCCTGGGCGGCCTGGTAGCGCTGCAGGAAGCGGTCGGCGGCGTCCAGGTCGCCGGCGCGGTAGGCCACCGCGCCTTGCATGTACACCACTTCGGCGTCGCTGGGATCGGCGTTGGCCATCGATTGCAACTCGGCCTGCGCGCCGTTGAAATCCTTGACCGTGACCAGCGCGCGCACCAGCATCAGGCGCAGTTCGCGCGCCGGCGGGTTGGACACGATGAAGGCGCGGGCGCCGGCGATGGCGCGGTCGGGCTCGACCTCGATGCCGTACTGCAGCGCTTGCGCCGCGATGGCCTCGGACTGCGGCTGCTGGGCCTGGGCGGCCTGGATCTCGCGCAGCGCGCGCGGCATGTCGCCCGCCATCGCGGCGAAGCGGGCCAGCGAGACGCGCGTTTCGGGCAGATTGGGCACGTCGCGCACGGCTTCCTCAAGAATCGCCAGCGCGCGCTTGCGGTCTTCCAGGCGGCCCAGGATGCGGCGGGCGTCGATCACCGCCGCGCCCTTGTCGGGGGCGGCGGCGATGCGGGATCGCAGCGTGGCGCCCAGGTTGTCCACCTTGCCGGCGGCGGCCGCCAGCGACAGCGCGGTCTGGCGCGCCTCGGCGTCGGACGGGTCGAGTTCGGCCCACAGCTGGGAGGCATCGAGCGCGCGCACCATGTCGCCGCCGGCCAGCGCGAATTCGACCGCGCGGCGGGCCAGCCGCGGATCGCGGGTGTAGCGGGCCAGTTCCAGCGAGGTGCCGATGGCGGCCGCGTAGGCGCCGCGCTGAGCGGCGACTTCCGACGCCAGCACCTGGAAGATCAGCTCGGCGTCGACGTCGACCGAAGGGGGAGGCGGCGGCGGGGTGCGGCGCGGCCCGGCCGCGGCCGCCGCGCTCAGGCCCGGCACCAGCAGGTCGGAACCCGGCGCCTGGGCCTGGGCCAGAGAGGCCGTCAGCGCGACGCCCAGCACTGCGCCGAGGCCCACCGACATCCATTTGGCAAAGCATGTGTTCGACAACATGGCACAATTCCTCGGCGCACGCGCGGCGCCTGCCCGCATTCGCGGATGTTAGCACTGGGCCCCGCCCGCGCAGCGGCGGCGTCCGAATGGTTCGGACTGCCGCCGCCGCGAACGGTTCAACGCCGATTCGCCGCACGCCAGCAAGCCTCATGCCCGAACTGCCAGAAGTCGAAGTCACACGGCGCGGCATCGCCGCCACCGTCGAAAACCGGATACTGCGCCGCCTGGTGGTGCGCGAGCCGCGCCTGCGCTGGCCGGTGCCGGCCGACCTGCCCGAACGCGTGGGCGGCCACGCCATCGGCGCCGCCGGCCGGCGCGGCAAATACCTGCTGCTGCCGTTCGCGCACGGCACGCTGATCGTGCACCTGGGCATGTCGGGCTCGCTGCGGCACGTGCATCCCGACGAGGCGCCGCGCCGGCACGACCACGTGGACTGGGTGTTCGACCACGCCACGCTGCGCCTGCACGACCCGCGCCGCTTCGGCGCCGTGCTGTGGCATCCGGCCGAGGCCGGGCCGGTGCAGTCGCACCCGCTGCTGGCCGGGCTGGGGGTCGAGCCGTTCGATCCGCGCTTCGACGGCGGCTGGCTGCACCGCCACACCCGCCGGCGCAACGCCCCCATCAAGCAGGCGCTGCTGGCCGGCGACATCGTGGTCGGCGTGGGCAATATCTACGCCTCGGAAAGCCTGTTCCGCGCCGGCATCCACCCGCGCACGCCGGCCGCCCGCATCGGGCCGCGGCGCTACGACCGGCTGGCCGAGGCGATCCGCGCCACGCTGGGCGACGCGATCGCGGCCGGCGGCAGCTCGCTGCGCGATTTCGTCGGCGCGGGTGGGGAATCGGGCTATTTCCAGATCTCCGCGCGCGTGTACGAACGGGCGGGCCGGCCCTGCCTGAGCTGCGGCACGCCGATCCGGCGTATCGTGCAGGGGCAGCGCGCCACCTATTTCTGCCCGCGCTGTCAGCGCATTTGAGTGCCCCCAAGGCCGGGCCATGCCCGACCTGCCCCCCCGAGGGGGCAAGAAAACTTGGGGCGGCCCGGCGTTTTCTTGAGACCCCATGGACGACTTCTCCGACCGCATCATCGACTGGCAGCGCCGCCACGGCCGCCACACGCTGCCCTGGCAGAACACGCACGACCCGTACCGTATCTGGCTGTCGGAGATCATGCTGCAGCAGACCCAGGTGGCCACCGTCATTCCCTACTACGAGCGTTTCCTGCAGCGCTTTCCCACCATCGTCGACCTGGCCCGCGCGCCCGAGGAAGACGTGATGGCGCTGTGGGCCGGGCTGGGCTACTACAGCCGCGCGCGCAACCTGCACGCCTGTGCGCGCCGGGTGGACACGGAATGGAACGGACGCTTTCCGCCCGACGCGGCGGCCATCGCCGAACTGCCCGGCATCGGCCGCTCCACCGCGGCGGCCATCGCCGCCTTCGCGTACGGCGAGCGCAGCCCCATCCTCGACGGCAACGTCAAGCGCGTGTTCGCGCGCTATTTCGGCATCGAAGGCGACCCGACCAAGCGGCCGGTGGAAATGCGCATGTGGGCGCTGGCCGAAACCCACCTGCCGCCGCCGGGGCCCGACGCGGCCGACGCCATGCGCAGCTATACGCAAGGCCTGATGGACCTGGGCGCCACGCTTTGCACGCGCGGCAATCCCGACTGCGGCGTCTGTCCGGTGCGGGCCGGCTGCGTGGCGCTGCGCGAGGCGCGCCAGCACGAGCTGCCCACGCCGCGCGAGCGCAAGGCGGTGCCCGAGCGCCGCACCGGCATGCTGGTGATAGAAAAAGCGGGCGAGATCCTGCTGCAGCGCCGGCCGTCGCCCGGCATCTGGGGCGGACTGTGGAGCCTGCCTGAATTCCCCGGCGACGACGCGGCCGCGGCCTGCCTCACGCTCGGCGTCACGGCCGCCGCCGCCGCCCGGCTGCCCACGTTCTCGCACGGCTTCACGCACTTCAAGCTGCACATCGAGCCGTGGCACGTACAGGCCGGCGCGCTGGCGCTGCGCGACGACGGCGTGCCGCAGATCTGGCTGCCGGCCGGCGAGCTCGAGGGCGCGGCGCTGCCGGCGCCGGTCAAGAAGCTGCTGCAGGGCCTGTTCAGGCGCGGCGAGCTGTTGTAGCCCCCCCCCGGCGCGCATGCCATCGGAATGGATGCGGCCGCCGCCTTCGTGGTCAGCGCGCTGCCGGCGCCTGCCCGATGAAATCCAGCGCGTGCGCCGCCACTTTTGCGGCCTCGCCCCAGGTCATGCAGAAGCGGCCGCCGGGCACCACGGCCGACGAGCCATGCCTGAGCAGCGCGGTCATCTCGGCGATGAACGGCGTGTAGTGGAAATGCTCGCCCATCACCAGCATCACGTCGCGCTCGATGCGGTCGGCGAAGGTCAGGGCCAGGTCGGCCGCCACGGCGGCGCCGGTGGCTTCGCCCAGCGAGGTGGCGGTAGCGATGTGCCGCGGCCGGCGTGGCGGTAGTGGATGTAGCCGTATTCCGTCTCGGCCAGTCCGCGTTCGATGCGCATCGGCAATCTCCGGGAGGCCGGCCGCGCCGGGAGAGCGGCGGCGCCGCTATCCCTGCACCGTCGACCGGTATCTTTGTATCCCCATCAGCATGCCGGCGGCCACGCCCAGGGTCAGCAGCGCGGTGCCGCCATAGCTCATGAACGGCAGCGGCACGCCCACCACCGGCAGGATGCCGCTGACCATGCCCATGTTGACGAAGGCATAGACGAAGAACACCATCGTCAGCGATCCCGCCACCAGCCGCGAGAACAGCGTGGGCGCATTGCCGGCGATGGCCAGCCCGCGCAGCAGGAGCAGCGAATACAGCACCAGCAGCACCAGGTTGCCCACCAGCCCGAATTCTTCGGCGTAGACGGCGAAGATGAAGTCGGTGGTGCGCTCGGGAATGAAATCCAGGTGGGTCTGCGTGCCCTGCATGAAGCCCTTGCCTAGCGTGCCGCCCGAGCCCACCGCGATGGTCGACTGGATGGTGTGGAAGCCTTTGCCGAGCGGGTCGGAACCCGGGTCCAGCAGCGTGCACACCCGGTGTTTCTGGTAATCGTGCAGCACCACCCAGTCGACGCCGTCGGCGCACAGGGTGTCTTCGAACGCCACCAGCGACCCCACGCAGATCGCGCCCACCAGCGCGACCGGAATCAGCAGCCGGAACGACAGCCCGGCGAAGAACAGCACGAAGAAGCCGGCGCCGAACACCAGCAGCGCGGTGCCGAGGTCGGGCTGCAGCACGATCAGCCCGAACGGCAGCAGCATCAACACCCCGGCCACGATGAAGTCGCGGATCCGCAGCCAGCCCTGGTGCTTGTGGAAATACCAGGCCAGCATCAGCGGCACGGCGATCTTCATCATCTCGGACGGCTGGATGCGCGTGAAGCCGACGTTGAGCCAGCGGGTGGCGCCCTTGGCGGTCTCGCCGGCGAACTCGACCCCGAACAGCAGCGCCAGCCCGAGCACGTAGGCCGGCACCGCCAGCCGCATCAGCGTCTGCGGCGGGAACTGCGCCACCAGCCACATCGCCGCCAGCGCGATGCCGTAGTTGCGCAGCTGGTCGGCGAAGCGGCCGTCGAAGCCGCCGCCGGCCGAATACATGGCCATCAGGCCGATGCCGGCCAGCAGCGCGAGGATCAGCAGCATCGGCGCGTCGAACACCGCGAAAGTGCGCCACAGCAGCGAACGCCAGGCAATGCGGCCGAAGGGATCGGCACGGTCAATCATTCATACCCTCCTGGCCGGGCGCGGGCGGCGAGGGAGCCGCCGGTCCGTCCGGACGCTTTCCGAGCAGCCAATAGTCGAACACCTGGCGCGCGATCGGCGCGGCCACGGTGGCTCCCCAGCCGGCGTTCTCCACGATCAGCGCCACCGCGATGCGCGGGTGGTCGAGCGGCGCGAAGGCCATGAACAGGCCATGGTCGCGCAGGCGCTCGTCGATCCTGCTGGCGTTGTACTTTTCGCCGCTGCGCAGGCCGATCACCTGGGCGGTGCCGGTCTTGCCGGCCGCCACGTAGGGCGCGCCGGCGAAGGCGCGCGCGGCGGTGCCGGCGCGGGTGACGGAGGCCATGGCCTGCTTGACGTCCTGGATGTTCTGCGGCTTGAGCGGAATGCGGTAGCTGGGCGCGGTAACGGTGGGCGTGAGCACGCCGGTGGCGCTGTCCTGGATCGCCTTGACCAGGTGCGGCTTCATGTAGATGCCGTCGTTGGCCAGCGTCGACGTGGCCTGCGCCAGCTGCAGCACCGTGAAGGCGTTGTAGCCCTGGCCGACGCCGATCGAGATGGTCTCGCCGGCATACCAGCGTTTTTGCTCCGGCTTCGAGTAGGCCGCGCGCTTCCATGCGGTCGAAGGCAGGATGCCGGTGCGCTCGCCGTTCAGGTCGATGCCGGTGAGCTGGCCGAAGCCGAACTGCTTCATGAAATCGTGGATGGTGTCGACCCCGAGGTCGTTGGCCAGCGAGTAGAAATAGGTATCGGACGACACCTCCAGCGCGCGCCGCATGTCGATGGTGCCGTAGGCGGCGTCGCCGGAATTTCGGTAGCGGCGGCCGGCGAATTCGAAATAGCCCGGATCGTACATGGTGCCGGTGAAAGTGCGCTTGCCGGTTTCCAGGCCGGCCAGCGCCATGAACGGCTTGTAGGTGGAGCCGATCGGATAGGTGCCGTACAGCGGGCGGTTCAGCAGCGGCTTGTCAGGCGATTCGTTCAGCGCCTTCCAGTTCTCGACGTCGATGCCGTCGACGAACAGGTTGGGGTCGTACGAGGGCCGCGACACGAAGGCCAGCACGTCGCCGGTGGACGGCTCGATCGCCACCAGCGCGCCGCGCCGGTCGCCGAAGGCCTTTTCGGCCACCTTCTGCAATTCCAGGTCGATCGACAGCACCAGGTTCTTGCCCGACACCGGCGGCGTGCGCGACAGCGTGCGCACGGCGCGGCCGCTGGCGGTGACTTCGACCTCCTCGATGCCGGTCTTGCCATGCAGCACGGGTTCGTAGAATTTCTCCAGCCCTTCCTTGCCGATGTGGTCGGTGCCGCGGTAGTTGGCCGTCAGCCCCTGGTCTTCGAGCCGCGTCTGGTCGCTCTGCGAGATCCGGCCGATGTAGCCGATCACGTGGGCGGCGGTCTCGCCCTGGGGGTATTGGCGCAGCAGCCGGGCCTTGATCTCGACGCCGGGGAAGCGGAACGATTGCGCGGCGAAGCGCGCCACTTCCTCGTCGGTCAGGCGGCTGCGGATGGGCAGGCTTTCGAAACGGCGCGATTCGCTCATCAGCTGGCGGAAGCGGCGCCGGTCGCGCGCGTCGATCGGCACCACCTGCGCCAGCCGGTCGATGGTGTCGTCCAGCTTGCCGGCCTTGGACGGCGTGATTTCCAGCGTATAGGCGGAATAATTGCGCGCCAGCAACACGCCGTTGCGGTCGACCACCACGCCGCGGTGCGGCGTGATCGGCAGCACCGAGATGCGGTTCTGCTCGGCGCGCGCGGCGTAATCGTCGTGCCGCGCCACCTGCAGATACCAGAAGCGGTAGCCCAGCGCGCCGAAGCAGGCCAGCACGAAACCGACGGCCACCAGCAGCCGCACGCGGAAGCGGTGCAGATCGCGCTCGGTGTTCTGGAGTTCGGTCATACGGGATCGGCTTACGGCATGGAAGCGGTCGACGCCGGGAAACAGGCGGTTCGTCACCGGGCGGGCTCAGATGGGCCGGGTGTCGTCGGGATCGACCGGGCGCCGCTGCGGCGCCTGCAGGATCCAGCCCGCCAGCGGCCACAGCAGCGCCGAGATCACGCTGTTCATCGCCCACCACCAGCCCGGCCAGCTGCCCTCGAGCCAGCCGCGGATGCAGAATACCGCGAGTTCCGCCAGGAAAAAAACCGGCAACACCTGCAACGCCTGCAGCCATGGCGAAAACCACGACAGCCGCCGGTGCAGCAGGATCGCGAAATACGCCAGCAAGGTGTAGGACAGCGCGTGCTCGCCCAGCCTCGAAGAGCCGTGGACGTCCATCAGTAGGCCGAGCACGAAGGCGGTGGCCATGCCGACCCGGCGCGGCTCGTGCACGCTCCAGAATACCAGCACCAGCGCCAGCACGTCGGGCACGCCGCCCACCTGGCCCCACGGCAGCAGGTTGACCAGCCAGGCCAGGAACAGCGTCAGCCAGATGAAGCGCGGATTGACCGGCAGCAGCAGATGCTCCGGCTCGACGCTGGGACGCGGCAGGGTGGAAGGGGCTTTCATGGCAGGTCGTCGGACGAGGCGGGCGCCTCCGGCGCGGGCGCTGCGGGCGATTGGACGCCTTCCTTCGGCCCGAGTTCCGGCTTGAACGACTGCAACACCAGGAAATGCCGGTAGCGGTCGAGCCCGGCCACCGGCTTGCACAGGATGCGGGCGAAGCCGGCGGCGGCGTCGCGCTCGACGTGTTCCACCTCGGCCACCGGCAGGCCTTCCGGGTAGATGCCGTCCAGCCCGCTGGTGACGAGCTTGTCGCCCACCTGGATGTCGGCGTCGGCTGCCATGAAGCGCAGCCCCAGCCGGCCCGAGATCTCGCCGCCGTAGGTGATGCCGCGCAGCCCGTTGCGCAGCACCTGCACCGGGATCGACAGCGAGCGGTCGTTGAGCAGCGCGACCTCGGCCGATACCGGCGTGGTGCGCACCACCTGGCCCACCACGCCGCCGTCGTCGATCACCGGCATGCCGGCCGCCACGCCGCCGCGCGTGCCCTTGTCGATCACCAGCCGGCGCGAGAATTCGTCGCGCGACTCGAACAGCACCTGCACCAGCACCGCCGGCACCGGCTGGCGTTCGCTGGCGCCCAGCAGCCGCCGCAGCTGGGCATTCTCGGCCGCCAGCTGGGCGGCCTGGGTGGTGGCCTGGGCCATTTCGATGCGCTGGCGGTTCAGCAGCTCGGCTTCCTGCTGGCTGGCGCTGTTGACCTCGATGAATTCGGCGATGTAGCGGATGCCGTCGCGCGGCAGCAGCATGGCGCGCTGGAACGGGTACAGGCCGACCGCGACCACCTCGCGCACGGTGTCGAGCGCGCGGAAACGCGAATCGGCCACCAGCAGCGCCACCGACAGCAAGGCGAAGAACGCCAGCCGGACCCCGGGCGGCGGACCTTGCTTGAAAAAAGCCGGTGGGCTGTATGGCTGCATGGGTCGCTTATCCAGCTTGGCGCTTCAGGGGTTCGCCGGGCGACTCGGCGGGTCCGGCGCCGCGGACCGCGCCGCGGCGGCGGCAGCCCGCCTACTCGTTGGTGAAGATGGCGCCGAGCTTGTCCATCCGTTCCAGCGCCTGGCCGCAGCCGCGGACGACGCAGGTAAGCGGGTCTTCGGCAACGATGACCGGCAGGCCGGTTTCTTCCTGCAGCAGGCGATCGAGGTCGCGCAGCAGCGCGCCGCCGCCGGTCAGCATGATGCCTTTTTCGGTGATGTCGGCGCCGAGTTCGGGCGGCGTCTGTTCCAGCGCGATCTTGACGGCCGACACGATCTGGTTGAGCGGATCGGTCAGGGCTTCCAGGATTTCGTTGGAAGACACCGTGAAGCTGCGCGGGATGCCTTCGGACAGGTTGCGGCCCTTGACTTCCATTTCCTTGACTTCGGAGCCGGGGAAGGCGGAGCCGATGGCTTTCTTGATCAGTTCGGCGGTGGGCTCGCCGATCAGCATGCCGTAGTTGCGGCGGATGTAGTTGACGATGGCCTCGTCGAACTTGTCGCCGCCGACCCTGACGGAGCCCTTGTAGACCATGCCGCCCAGCGAGATGACGGCGACCTCGGTGGTGCCGCCGCCGATGTCGACCACCATCGAGCCGCTGGCGTCGGACACCGACAGCCCGGCGCCGATGGCGGCGGCCATGGGCTCCTCGATCAGGAACACCTGGCTGGCGCCGGCGCCCAGCGCCGATTCGCGGATGGCGCGCCGTTCGACCTGGGTGGAGCCGCAGGGCACGCAGATGATGATGCGCGGGCTGGGGGCGAACAGCCCCTTGGGATGCACCATCCGGATGAACTGCTTGAGCATCTGCTCCGTGACGGTGAAATCGGCGATGACGCCGTCTTTCATCGGCCGGATGGCTTCGATGTTGCCGGGGACCCGGCCGAGCATCTGCTTGGCTTCCTTGCCCACGGCCTGGATCGTCTTCTTGCCGCTGGGGCCGCCTTCCTGCCGGATGGCCACCACCGAGGGCTCGTTCAGCACGATGCCCTTGCTCCGGACATAGATCAACGTATTGGCGGTTCCGAGGTCGATCGCCAGATCGTTGGAGAAGTAACTGCGCAGGAAACCGAACATGGGAATCTATCTTGTGAGCGTTACACGGGGGCGGGCCGGTAAACGTGAAATGATAACTTATAATCTTGACGGAACCTTCCGCAAACTGCATCAAAGTCCTGCGTTTATCTTGCGATTTGCGGGCTTCCCCGGGGTGGCGCAGCATCGCGCCGTGGCCGGATCCGGACCCCGCATTTACCCTTTTTCCTACATGCCATGGCGCTTACCGACAACGACGTGACGCGCATCGCGCGCCTGGCCCGCCTGCAGCTGGACGACGGCCAGCGCGAGCGGGTGTTGACCGACCTCAATCGCATCTTCGGCCTGGTCGAGGCGCTGCAGGCGGTCGATACCGGCGGCGTGGAGCCGCTCACCCACCCCATCGCGGCGGTGCAGGACGTCGCGCTGCGGCTGCGCGACGACCGCGTCACCGAGCCGTCCGACGCCGACACCCGCGCCGCCCTGCTGGCCAACGCGCCGGCGGTGCAGGACGGCCTGTTCCTGGTGCCCAAGGTGATCGAATAGCCATGAGCCTGCCCCTGCATTGCGAATTCGACGGCATCGCCGCGCTGCGCCGCGCGCTGGCCGAGCGCCGCGTCTCGGCCGTGGAGCTGGCGCAGAGCGCGCTGGCCGCCATCGACGCCCGGCGCGACCTGAACGCCTTCCTGCACGTCGACCCGGAACTGACGCTGGCGCAGGCGCGCGCCGCCGACGCCGCGCTGGCGGCCGGCCGGGCCGGCGCGCTGGCCGGCGTGCCGATCGCCCACAAAGACGTGTTCGTCACCCGCGGCTGGCGCACCACCGCCGCCAGCCGGATGCTGGAAGGCTACGTCAGCCCGTTCGACGCCACCGTGGTGGAACGGCTGGCGGCCGCCGGCGCGGTCAGCCTGGGCAAGCTCAACTGCGACGAGTTCGCGATGGGTTCGTCCAACGAGAATTCGGCCTACGGCCCGGTGCGCAACCCCTGGGATCCGGCCGCCGTGCCAGGCGGTTCGTCGGGCGGCTCGGCCGCCGCCGTGGCCGCCGGCCTGGTCGCCGGCGCCACCGCCACCGATACCGGCGGCTCGATCCGCCAGCCGGCCGCGCTGTGCGGCGTCTCCGGCATCAAGCCCACCTACGGCACCGTGTCGCGCTACGGCATGATCGCCTACGGCTCCAGCCTCGACCAGGCCGGCCCGATCGCCCGCAGCGCGCAGGACCTGGTCGAACTGCTGGACCCGATCGCCGGCTTCGACGAACGCGACGCCACCAGCCTGGAACGATGCGGCGGCCGCCCCAACGCGGCGGGCCGGGTGCGGGCCGAGTTCGACGCCTTCCGCGCCGCCGCCGGCGCCGACCGCCCGCTGCAGGGCCTGCGCATCGGCGTGCCGCGCGAATTCTTCGGCCCCGGGCTGGCGACCGACGTCGCCCACGCCATCGACGCCGCGCTGGCGAAACTGGAAGAACTGGGCGCGGTGCGGGTCGACGTGTCCCTGCCGCGCACCGAGCTTTCCATCCCGGCCTACTACGTGATCGCGCCGGCCGAGGCCTCCAGCAACCTGTCGCGCTACGACGGCGTGCGCTACGGCCACCGCGCCCCCGAATACCGCGACCTGGCCGACATGATGGCCCGCTCGCGCGCCGAAGGCTTCGGCCCCGAGGTGCAGCGCCGCATCCTGGTCGGCACCTACGTGCTGTCGCACGGCTATTACGACGCCTACTACCTGCAGGCGCAGAAGCTGCGCCGGCTGATCGCCGAAGATTTCCAGAAGGCGCTGCGCGGGCAGTGCGACGTGATCGTCGGGCCGGTATCGCCTACCGTGGCGTGGAAT
This sequence comes from Pigmentiphaga soli, assembly GCF_039541095.1. Lineage (NCBI taxonomy): Bacteria > Pseudomonadati > Pseudomonadota > Betaproteobacteria > Burkholderiales > Alcaligenaceae > Pigmentiphaga > Pigmentiphaga soli. The sequence goes on along the minus strand of NZ_BAABFO010000021.1, from coordinate 53,842 downwards.
CTGGGCGAGAAGGCCGATGATCCGGTTTCGATGTACCTGGCCGACATCTACACGCTGAGCCTGAACCTGGCCGGCCTGCCGGGGGTGTCGATCCCGTGCGGCTTCGGCGCCGGCGAGGTCAACGGCAGGCGGCCGGTGGGGCTGCAGATCATCGGCGACTATTTCGACGAGGGCCGCTTGCTGGGCATCGCCGATATCTTCCAGCAAGCCACCGACTGGAATAGAAGGTCCCCCCCTACGCGCTGACGCGCGTCCCCAGGGGCGCCGCTGGCGGACCGGCAAAGCCGGATCCGCGGCGGCCTGGGTCGGAAGCCGCCAGGCGTACAACGGTATCCATTCCATGCGGGCGGAAGAATCACAGAGCGGGAACAAGTCATGAACTGGGAAGTCGTCATCGGTCTGGAAACGCACGTGCAATTGTCCACGGCGTCGAAGATTTTCTCGGGCAGCAGCACGCGCTTCGGCGCCGCGCCCAATACCCAGGCCAACGCGGTCGACCTGGCGCTGCCGGGCACGCTGCCGGTCATGAACCGCGGCGCGGTCGAGCGCGCCATCATGCTGGGGCTGGCGCTGGGTTCGCGCATCGCGCCGCGCTCGATTTTCGCGCGCAAGAATTACTTCTACCCCGACCTGCCCAAGAACTACCAGATCAGCCAGTACGAGATCCCGGTGGTGCAGGGCGGCACGCTGTCGTTCTTCGTGGGCGACCGGGAAAAAACCATCAACCTGACCCGGGCCCACCTGGAAGAAGACGCCGGCAAATCGCTGCACGACGACTTCGCCGGCCCGCACGGCGAAAAGTCCACCGGCATCGACCTGAACCGGGCCGGCACCCCGCTGCTTGAAGTCGTATCCGAACCGGAGCTGCGCTCGGCCGAAGAAGCCGTGGGCTATGCCAAGGCGCTGCACGCGCTGGTGGTGTGGCTGGGCATCTGCGACGGCAACATGCAGGAAGGCTCGTTCCGCATCGACGCCAACGTATCGGTGCGGCCGGCCGGCCAGAAGGAATTCGGCACCCGCACCGAAACCAAGAACGTCAACTCGTTCCGCTTTCTCGAACGCGCCATCCAGTACGAAATCCGCCGCCAGATCGAGCTGATCGAAGACGGCGGCACGGTGGTGCAGGAAACCCGCCTGTACGACCCCGACCGCGACGAAACCCGCAGCATGCGCGGCAAGGAAGACGCGCACGACTACCGCTACTTCCCCGATCCCGACCTGCCGCCGCTGGTCATCGGCAGCGACTGGATCGAGCGCGTGCGCGCCGGCATGCCCGAACTGCCGGGCGCCAAGCGCGCCCGCTTCGAAGCGGACTACGGCCTGTCGGCCTACGACGCCGCGCAGCTGACCGCCAGCCGCGACACCGCCGACTTTTTCGAGGCCACCGTCCGCACGCTGCCCGCGGGCCAGGCCAAGCTGGCGGCCAACTGGATCATGGGCGAACTGGCCGCCGCCCTCAACCGCGAAGAAAAAGACATCGCGCAAAGCCCGGTCTCGGCCGCGCGGCTGGGCGGGCTGCTGGCGCGCATTGCCGACGGCACCATCTCGAACAAGATCGCGCGCGACGTGTTCGGCGCCATCTGGCAAGGCGAGCACGGCGGCGACGCCGATGCGGTCATCGAGGCGCGCGGCCTCAAGCAGATCAGCGATTCCGGCGCCATCGGCAAGATGATCGACGACGTGCTGGCCGCCAACCCGGCCATCGTGGCCGAATACCGCGCGGGCAAGGAGAAGGCCTTCAACTCGCTGGTGGGCCAGGTCATGAAGACGGCCAAGGGCAAGGCGAATCCGCAACAGGTAAACGAACTGCTACGGCAAAAGCTGGGGGGGTAGGCCCGCCCCTGCGGGCCTGCGGTGCGTCAGGCGACGCCGTACTTGGCGCGGTAGGCGAGGACGGCTTCGCGGTGCTGCTCGAATTCGCCGCCGCCGTCTTGTTCGATCAGGGCGAGGATGTCGTCGAGCGAGGCGATGCTGACTACAGGGCAGCCGTGGGTCTGCTGCACGTCCTGGACGGCGGAGTGCTTGGACAGCGCGTCGTCGGCGCCGACCCGTTCCATGCGGTCCAGGGCGATCAGCACGGCGGCGGGCGTGGCGCGGGCGGCTTCGATCATCCGCATCGATTCGCGCACCGAGGTGCCGGCGGTGATCACGTCGTCGATGATGACCACCCGCCCTTGCAGCGGCGCGCCCACCAGCGCGCCGCCTTCGCCGTGGTCCTTGGCTTCCTTGCGGTTGAACGCGAACGGCACGTCGTGTCCGCGCGTGGCCAGCGCCATCGCGGTCGCCGTCACCAGCGGGATGCCCTTGTAGGCCGGGCCGTACAGCATGTCGAATTCCACGCCCGAGGCCAGCAGCGCCTGCGCGTAGAACTCGGCCAGCCGGGCCACCGCCGCGCCGCTGTCGAACAGGCCAGCGTTGAAGAAGTAGGGGCTCAGGCGGCCGGCCTTGGTGGTGAAGGTGCCGAACCGCAGCACGCCCAGCTCGGTCGCGAAACGGACGAAATCGGTGCGGAAGCGTTCGGCGTCGGCGGGGCTGGCGGGGGCGATGGAAGTGTGGGGCACGGCGGTCACGGTACGGGGGATTCAGAACGGCGCGGAGGCGGCACTCCCCGTCGCGGCGGTGGACCGGGCGCAAGCCGGGCGCATCGACGGAGACTGGCGCGTACCATACAACAAACTGCCGCGCTCGCGGAGGCATCGCAGGGTTTTTTTACGGTTTTGGACCCGGCCCGGACAGGCGCTAACATGCGCGCTTGCCTGCCCGGCCGCCGCGCGGCACCCCTCCCCGCTTCCGAAGGTATCGACTTGAGCTCCACCCCGCCCCGCCTGCGCATCATCTCCGCCAACCTGAACGGCATCCGCTCCGCGGCCAGCAAGGGCTTCCTCGACTGGCTGCCCGCCCAGGACGCCGATTTCGTCTGCCTGCAGGAACTGAAGGCCCAGGCCGGCGACATGAGCGCGGCCATGCTGAATCCGCCCGGCCTGTACGGCTATTTCCACTATGCCGAGAAAAAAGGCTACAGCGGCGTCGGCGTCTACGCGCGGCGCCAGCCCGACCAGGTGATCCAGGGCCTGGGCATCCCGGAAATCGACGCCGAGGGCCGCTACCTGGAACTGGTCTACGAGGGACTGTCGGTGATCTCGCTATACCTGCCCTCCGGCTCCAGCGGCGAACACCGCCAGGCCGCCAAGTTCGCCTTCATGGAACATTTCTACCGCCACCTCGGCCAGCTGGCCGCCTGCGGGCGCGAAGTGGTGCTGTGCGGCGACTGGAACATCGCGCACAAGGAAATCGACCTGAAGAACTGGCGCGGCAACGTCAAGAACAGCGGCTTCCTGCCCGAGGAACGGGCGTGGCTGACTCGGGTGCTGGACGAACTGGGCTGGATCGACGTGTACCGGGTGCTGTACCCCGACGCCACCGGCGAGGCCTACACCTGGTGGAGCAACCGCGGCCAGGCCCGCGCGAAGAACGTGGGCTGGCGCATCGACTACCACATCGCCACCCGCGGCATCGCGCAAACGGCGCAGGCCGCTTCGATCTACAAAGAGCAATGGTTCAGCGACCACGCGCCGTTGACCCTCGACTACCGGTGGGAACTGGCCCCGGCCACGGACCAATAGGGCGGCATCGCAATCGAAGGGGCCGTGCGCGGCCGCGGCCGATTGCCATACGAAACGGCGACCAAAGATGAGCGAATCCGTGATGGACGACCCCCGCACCGGCCCGGCGGTTGCGACCGGCGGCCGCGCTCCTGCGCCGGCCGACCGCGCGCTCGACTCGCTCCTGCTGCTGGCGCGGCAGCATTTCGGCGTTGCGGCCGCTGCGATCGACCGCGCCGACACCGGCGCCCGCCGGATCAGCGCGCGGCCCGGCTTCCGGCTTCCGGCGGACGGCGCGCCGCAGCCGTCCTTCTGCCTGCGCCTGCCGCTGGCCGCAGACGACGGCCGTCCGCTCGGCACCCTGCTGCTGCTGGACGACAGCCCGCCGCCCTGGGGCGACGCGCAGGCCGCCGCGCTGCGCGAATTCGGCGTACAGGCCGCCAGCCACATCGCCGCCGGCCAAGCGCTGGCCGAGGCCGCCGAGCGCGAGGCGGCGCTGCGCGCCGATGGCTCGCGCATGGCGCTGGCCATCGCCGACAGCGGCACCGGCATCTGGGACCGCGACGTAGCCGCCGACGAGATCCACTATTCGGCGGGCTGGAAGGCGATCCTGGGCTATGCGGAATGGGAACTGGGCACGAAGATGGCCGACGCCTACGTGCGCGTGCATCCCGACGACCTGGCCTACGTCACGGCGACGATGCAGGCCCACTTCGACGGCCAGACGCCGGTCTACGAAGTGGAGCACCGCCTGCGCTGCAAGGACGGCAGCTACAAATGGGTGTCGAGCCGCGGCAAGGTGGTCGCCCGCGATGCCGAGGGCCGGGCGCTGCGGATGATAGGCACCACCACCGACATCACCGAACGCAAGCGCATCGAGGCCGAGCTGCAGCATTCGGCCACCACCGACTTCCTGACCCAGCTGCCGAACCGGCGCCACTTCATCGCCCAGGTGGATGCCGAACTGGCGCGCATCCGCCGCGAGGGCGAGGGCGCGTCGGCGGTGCTGATGTGCGACCTCGACCATTTCAAGACCATCAACGACGGCTGGGGACACGCGACGGGCGACCTGGCGCTGCGGCATTTCGCCGGCATCCTGCGCGGCCTGCTGGACAGCGGCGCCACGGCGGGCCGCATGGGCGGCGAGGAGTTCGGCGTGCTGCTGAAACGGGTGGATCTCGAAACGGCCACCGCCTTTGCCCGGCGCCTGTTGCTCGGCACCGCCGACACGCCGCTGCGGCACGGCGGGCAGCGCATCCCGATCACCGTCAGCATCGGCGTCGCGCTGATGCAAGCGGCCGACACCGACGCCGATGCGGTGCTGTCGCGCGGCGACCAGGCGCTCTACCGCGCCAAGCAGAACGGCCGCAACCGGGTCGAGCAACAGCTCTAGCGGCGCCGTCCGGGCCGCCGCCCGCCGCGGGCAGGCGCCATCGAGGAACCGGTGGTATGGCCCTCTTTCGCCGCCGGCAACCCCGCCGGCCGCGCATCGCGTAGAATCGACCGGATGCCTGCCGCGCAGCCATGCTGGCGGCCCTCCCCGGGCGACTCTTTCCGAAGCAGCGAGCCGATGTCTACCTCTGCCGAATTCTCCTGGACCGATTCCTTCCTGCTGGGCTTCGAGCCGATGGACAACACCCATCGCGAGTTCGTGGAACTGGTGCAGGCCATGCTCGAATCCGACCAGGCCGCCTTCCCCGGCCGCCTGCGCGCCTTCATCCGGCACGCCGAGCGCCATTTCGGCGAGGAATACGAGTGGATGTCCTCCACCGAATTCCCCGCCACCCAGTGCCACCACGACGAGCACCAGGCGGTGCTGGCCTCGCTGTACGAGGTCGAGGCCGCCATCCAGGACGGCACCGCCGACCCGACCGCCGGCCTGCGGCTGGCGCAGGAACTGGTGCGCTGGTTCCCGGGCCATGCCGACTACATGGACGCCGCGCTGGCGCAGTGGATGGTCAAGCGCAACCACGGCGGCGCGCCGGTGGTGTTCCGGCGCTCCATCGAACCGGGCAACGTGCCTGTATAAGGCCCCCCCTGCGCGCTTCGCGGGTCCCCCAGGGGCGACGCTGGCGGACCGGCGGAGCCGGATCCGCGGCGTCCCGGGTGGCGGCGGGGATGTGCGGAGGGTGGGGTGCGAGGCACGGTGAGCCCGGGCGCCGGTTGTCAGGGCCGGCTGGGGGCGGAATCGCGGGCCGGGCTGGGCGTGACGCCGCTCTTGCCGGGCGTCTTCTTGCTTTCGGAGATGCCGGCGCCCGCATCCTTGTCCAGCGTCGCGAACATGGGGCCGGAGAGCAGCACCATCGCGGCGACCATCAGGAAGGCTGCGGCAAAATCCGCCTCGCCGGCCTGCGTGCGGCCCGACAGGAACATGGTGAACTGCATGAAGCAGGCGGCCACCGCCACACCAACGGCCTTGGCCAGCTGCTGGGCCGTGCCCTGGAACGACGTGGCGGCCGACAGCTGCCGCTGAGACACGTCGGCGAAGGCCAGCGCGCCGATCGTCGCGAATACCAGCGCGCGGCTGATCCCGCCGATCAGCAGCAGCGTGAAGATGGCCACCGCAGGCCATGACGCAGTCAGCGCGGCGCAGGCGGCCAGCATCAGCGAGAACGAGATGCTGCCCGCGATCAGCACCGAACGCACGCGGAACCGGGCCAGCGTGAAGCGCGCCACGGCCCGCATCCCGATCGACCCCAGCGCGCTGGCCAGCGTGATGATGCCGCTGTGCAGCGCCGACAGGCCGAAGCCGATCTGCAGCGTGAGCGGCAGCAGGAAGGGCAGCGCGCCGGCGCCGATGCGGAACAGGCTGCCGGCCACCGTGGCCGCATGGAAAGTGGGGATGCGCAGCAGCGAGAAATCGATGGCCGGATCGGGCACGCGCTTGCAATGGCGCACCGTGAGCCAGAACAGCCCCAGCCCGGCCGCCAGGCACAGCTCCGGCAGGCCCTTGGGCAACAGGCCGCGGCCCACCGTCTCGACGCCGATCATGATGGCGGTGAGCGCGACGCCCGACAACGCCATGCCGGTCAGGTCGGGCGCGGGCGGTTGCTGCGGATCGGCCGCCGGCACCAGCCGCCAGGTGAGCAGCAGGCCCAGGATGCCGACCGGCACGTTGATCCAGAACACGCTCTGCCAGGACAGCGTATCGGTCAGGAAGCCGCCCAGCGGCGGGCCCAGCAGCGGGCCGACCAGCGCCGGCATCGTCAGCCAGGTGGTGGCCGAGAGCAGCTCCTCGCGCTTGACGCGCCGAAGCAGCAGCAGGCGCCCGACCGGCACCATCATCGCGCCGCCCAGGCCCTGCAAAACGCGCGCCGCGATCAGCCCGGCCAGCCCGCCGGACAACGCGCACAAGGCCGAGGCGCCGGTGAAGATGGCGATCGCCCACATGAAGACCCGCTTGGCGCCGAACCTGTCGGCCACCCAGCCGCTGATGGGGATGAAGACGGTGAGCGCGACCAGGTAGGACGTGATGGCCGAGCTCAGATGGATGGGCGGCACGCCCATGTCGCGCGCCATGTCGGGCAGCGCGGTGGCGACCACCGTGCCGTCGATGTTCTGCATGAACAGCGCGCTGGCCACGACGATGGCCGTGACGCGGATATTGGTGGTGACGCTCACGATATGCCCGTACGACAAGACAACGCCGGCGGGAATCGCCGGCGCAGTGCAATCATACGCTCGCGGATGCCGGCGCCGCATCGCCGTAACGTAGCTGTCATCCGGCTGAACAGATCAGGCGATGCGCCCCAGCGCCTGGTACAGCAGCTCGACGCCGTCCATGAAATCGTCGATGTCCATCGCCTCGCGCGGGTTGTGCGAACCATGCTCGTTGCGCACGAAGATCATGGCCGAGGCAATGCCCGCGTTGGCGAACAGCGCCGCGTCGTGCCCGGCGCCGCTGGCGATCTTCTCGACCGGCAGCCCGATCCGGCCGGCGGTATCCAGCAAGGTGCCGACCAGCGCCGGGTCCATCGTGGCCGGCGCCGATTCGATGCGGCGGTCGAATTCGAAGCGCACGCCGCGCTGGCGGGCGACGGCCTCGCATTCCATCTGGAAGATCCGGTAGAAGCCTTCCAGCGTCTCGGTGCTTTCGCTGCGCACCTCGAAGCTGAAGTCGACCCGTCCCGGGATGCGCGACACCGCGTGCTCGGCCGGATCGGTGCCGATCACGCCGGCCGTCACCACCAGATCGTTGCCGCGCTCCAGCAGCACCCGCCAATGCTCGTCGAGTCGCATCAGCAGGTCGGCCGCGGCCAGCACGGCGTCCTTGCGCAGCCAGCGCGGCACCGCGCCCGAATGGCCGGGCTCGCCGATGCAGCGCACCACGTTGTGTCGCAGGTTGCCGCGGATGCCCGACACCACCGCGGTGGGCCATTTGCGGGCCACCATCAGCGGCCCCTGCTCGATGTGCAGCTCCAGGTAGGCGCGCACGCCGTCCACCCATGCCGCGCGATGGCCGGCCTCGATCCGCGCCACGTCGGCGCCGGCGGCGGCCATCGCTTCCTTCAGCGTGCGGCCGCTGCGCAGGTTGCGCAAGGCCAGGTCGTCGGCCGACAGCCGGCCCAGGATCGCGCTCGATCCCATGTAGGCCTTGCCGAACCACGCGCTTTCCTCGCCGCGCATAGCCAGCACCACCAGCGGGTGAGGCGGCGCGGCGCCTTCTTCGTGCTGGCGCTGCAGGCACAGCAGTCCGGCCACCACGCCCGCCAGGCCGTCGAAGTTGCCGCCCTGCGGCACCGAATCGACGTGCGAGCCGCACACCACGGGCGCCGCCGCCGGCGCGCCGGGCAGGCTGAACAGCAGGTTGGCGAATTCGTCCTGCTCGACCCGCAGGCCGCGCGCGCGGGCCCAGTCGGCCAGCAGCTCCAGGCAGGCGGATTCCGAGGCGCCATAGCTCTCGCGCGAGATGCCCACGCCGTCGGCGCCCAGCCGCCGGGCCTGCTCGAACAGATCGACCGCTTGCTGCCGCGCGGCGGCGCGCAGGGCGGTATCGGACAAGGTCTGTACTGCCATCGCCGCCGTCCTCAGGCCATCGCTTCGAACGGCACGAAGCCGGTGTCTTCCACCGCGCCGACCAGGCCGCGCAGGTCTTCCAGGCCATGCCGCGCGCCGTAGCGGGCCAGGCCGTCGATCACTTCGATCATCGCGCCGGGCTGCACGAAGGTGGCCGTGCCGACCTGCACCGCGCTGGCGCCGGCCAGCATGTATTCGATCGCGTCGTCGGCGTTGGAGACGCCGCCGCAGCCGATGATCGGGATCGACACCGCGCGGTGGCACTGGTACACCATGCGCAGCACGATGGGCTTGACCGCCGGGCCCGACATGCCGCCCATCACGTTGCCGAGCGTGGGGCGGCGGGTATGGATGTCGATCGACATGCCGAGGATGGTGTTGGCCACCACCAGCGCGTCGGCCCCTTCGGCTTGCGCGGCGCGCGCCACGGCGGCGATCTCGCCGGTGTTGGGGGTGAGCTTGACCCACAGCGGCAGCGAGGCGGCGGCCCGCAGCGCGGCCACCACGCGCGCGGTGGAGCCGGCGTGCATGGCGAAGGCGCGGCCGTCTTCCTCGATGTTGGGGCAGGAGATGTTGGCCTCGATCGCCGCCACGCCGGGCACGGCGGAAAAGCGCGCGGCCAGCCGCGCGAAGCCTTCGGCGGTGGGCGCCGAAATGCTGACCACCAGCGGCGCGCTGCGCTCGCGGTAGAACGGCAGCACGTCGTCCAGGAAGTGGTCGACGCCCTTGCTGGGAATGCCGATGGCGTTGAGCATGCCGCCCTGCACCTCGGCCACGCGCGGCACGGGATTGCCGCTGCGCTTCTCGGCGGTGATCGTCTTGGTGACGAAGGCGCCCAGGCGGTCGATGTCGATGGTGGCGGCCAGGCCCTCGGCGAAGGTGCCGGAGGCCGGCATGACCGGGTTGCGCAGCACGAGGCCGCCCAGGTCGACGGACAGGTCGGTCGCCATCATGCCACCTCCGCCAGCGGGAACACCGGGCCGTCCCAGCACACGCGCTTGCTGACCAGGCGGTCGCCGTCGTGGAAGGCGCGCACGCAGCAATAGCACATGCCCAGGCCGCAGGCCATCTGCTGTTCCAGCGCGACCTCGCCGGGCACGCCCAGCTCCTTGCCCAGCCGCTGCATCAGCTGCGTCAGGCGGGTCGAGCCGCAGGTGTAGAAGGCGTCGGCGCGGCCGCCGGCATGCAGTTCGCGCAGCAGGCGTTCGACGTTGCCGACCGCGCTGGTGCCGGCGTCGTCGGTCAGCTCGATCACCTGCGCGCCGACGTCGGCAAAGCGCTGCTGCGACATCAGGCTGTCGGCGTCGCGCGCGCTGAGGATGGCGGTCACGCCCACGCCGGCCGCGGCGGCCAGGTCGGACAGTGGCGCCAGCGTGGCCAGCCCCACGCCGCGGCCCAGCACCACGATGTGGCGGGCGCCTGCCGGCAGCGAGAAGCCGGTGCCCAGCGGGCCCAGCATCTGCAGCGGGGCGCCGGGCTGCAGCGAGGCCAGGCCGCGCGTGCCGGCGCCCGTCACCTTGTACAGGAACTCGACGCGGCCGGAGGCGGGATCGGCCCGGTAAGTGCTCATCGGCCGGCGGAAGAAAGGCGTGTCGGCGCCAACCGCCGGGCACAGCAGGTGGAAGAATTGCCCGGCGCGCGCGGCCGCCGCGCGCGAATCGGCGGCCAGCACCAGGTGGCGGTAATCGCGGTTGACCCGTTCGTTGCGCAGGACCAGGCCTTCGGTATCGGGCGAGGCGAGCGGCGCGCCGGCGGCACAGCCGGCGTGGGATTCGAGCGATGCGATGATCTGCATGACGATATCCTGAAAATGGAGCGGGGAGGGCTACCGCCCTCCCCGGCGATTCGATGCGGCTTTTGGCCGTCCGGCTTTACTCGAGCGCGGCGCCCTTGCGTTCCGGGATCAGGAACAGCGTGGCGAGGATGTCCAGCACGTAGATGGAGGCCAGCAGCGCGATCGCATAGCTGAACGAATACTTGGCCGCCACCGCGCCCACCGCCAGCGGCCCGAAGCCGCCGACCGCCCGGCCGATGTTGAAGAGCACGTTCTGTGCCGTGGCGCGGGCCGCGGTCGGGTAGAGCTCGGAGATCAGCGCGCCGTAGCCGCCGATCATGCCGTTGACGAACATGCCCATCACGGCGCCGCCAATCAGCAGCGCATACTGCGACGACAGCTGCGAATAGCCCAGCACCGTAATGACCGCGCCCAGCTGGTAGAACAGGAAGATCGGGCGGCGCCCGATGCGGTCGGCCAGCTGGCCGAACAGCCAGATCCCGAACGCCATGCCGACGATGGTGACCGCCGTCCACAGCGCCGATTTCGTCAACGAATAGCCGAACTGCGAACTCAGGTACGACGGCATCCAGATCATCACGCCGTAGTAGCCGAAGTTCTGCACCGAGGTCAGGATCACCACGCCCAGGCTGGTGCGGGCGGTGCGGCCGTCGGCCACCAGCAGCTTGAAAGAGTTTTCCGTGCGCGGCTTGCGGGCGTTCTCGACGAAGATCTTCGGCTCGCCGATGAAGTGGCGGATGATGAAGGCCACCACCGCCGGCAGCACCCCCACCGCAAACATGCCGCGCCAGCCGATCACCGGCAGCAGCACCGGCGTGACCAGCGCCGCCGCCAGCACCCCGGCCTGCCAGCCCAGCCCCACGTACGACGACATGCGCGCCCGCTGCTCGGGCCGGCAGGCCTCGGCCGCCAGCGCCATGCCGATGCCGAATTCGCCGCCCAGGCCGAGGCCGGCGATGGTGCGGTAGGCCAGCAGATCCCAATAGCCCTGCGCCACGGCACAGAGCCCGGTGAAGATGGCGAACAGCAGGATGGTCCAGTTCAGCACGCGCACGCGGCCGTACAGGTCGCTCAGCCAGCCGAACAGGATGCCGCCCACCACCGCGCCGATCAGCGTCCAGGTGACCAGCGCGCCGCCTTGCGAGCTGGTCAGGCCGAGTTCGCCCGAGATGGCGGACAGGATGAAGCCGAGGATGAGCAGGTCGAAGCCGTCGAGCGCGTAGCCCACGGTCGATGCGAGCACGGCCTTGCGTGCGTAGACGTCGCCTTCGCCGACGGATGCCGGAAGCTGGCCGGCGATGGAAGACTGGGTGGTGGACATGCCCGACTCCGTGAGTGTGCCGAGGGTAGGAAAGAAAAGGGGTTGCCGACAAAAAGAGGTTGTCTTTTTTTTTAGACTATGACAATTTCGCTTACCTCACAAGCGGTTTTTATCTAAGCTGATACAGTGGAGAGACAAGAATGCCGGCTTGCACAAACCTGGTGCAAACAGAGCTTTGCGGGCGCATTGGTGCGGATCCCGCACCGGGCCGGGGTCGCGCCTCGTACAGGCATCCTGGCATGGAATCTCTTTTTTTAGATAAATGTTGATCGAGCCCGCAGACACTCTCTCACCTTCCATCGATTTCCGCTCGATCGGCGAGCGGCTGCGCGCCCACCGGCTGGGCGCCGGGCTGCGCGCCGAAACCGTGGCCGGGCAGCTGGGCGTGTCGCGCGCCGCCGTCTATCGCATGGAAAAGGGCGAGATCGTCAAGATCGAGACGCTCGAACGGCTGGCGCGCATCCTCGACACCACGCTGGCCTCGCTGCTGGGGGTGGACACCGAGTACTACACCTCGCCGGTGGCCTACTTCGAGCGGATGCGCCAGCTCGAAACCGACGCCACCCGCATCATGGCCCACTTCGAGCCGATCTCCTTCCTGCTGACTTCCGACCAGTACGGCGGCTACCTGGAACAGATGCTGCGCGAAGCCGAACCGCAGGGCGACGAGGCGCCGATCGCGGCCGTGATGAAGCTGCTGCAGGAACGCAAACGCGCGTTCGCGCGCCGCCGGCCGCCGATCGTCAGCCTGATCGGGCTGCGCGAGATCGAGCGCTTCGTGCACTTCGGCCTGGTCGGCCGCATCGACCTGCCGCCTTCGGTGCGCATGGAACGCTCGCTGGCGGCCCGCCGGGAGGTGGAACGCATCGTCGGCCTGCTGCAGGAACACCCGCTCGACATGCAGATCGGCATCGTCGACGGCAGCATGCCGAACGCCACCTTCCAGGTGTTCGAGCGGCCCGGCGGCGCCTTCGTCGCGGTCAGCCCCTTCCGTTTCGGCGAACTGCCCAACATCACCGCCGGCATCGCCCAGGTCACCGCCGCGCCGCAGGCCGTCGCGCTCTATACGAAAATGGTGGAGGATCTGTGGCAGCGCGCCTACAAGGGCGAGCACGCCGCCGAGGTACTCACCCGCATGCTCAAGGTTGTGTGATGGGCCCACCCCTACGCGCTGGGGATGGGCCCACCCCTACGCGCCGCGCGCGCCCCTCAAGGGGCGGCACCGGCGGACCGGCGGAGCCGGATCCGCGGTGCCCTGGATGGGGCGGCGTGGGTCATATGATGTGGAGGGCGCGCAGCGCCGTGGATAACTGATGACTACTCCCGATACTCCGTCCCGCAAGGACGAAAACACCATCGGCGCCATCGTGGCGCGGCTGCTGCTCGAATCGGGCGCGGTCCACGTCACCGGCGCCAAGCCTTTCGTGCTGCGTTCGGGCTGGGCCAGCCCGGTGTACGTGGACGTGCGCCGGCTGATCTCGTCGGTGCCGCGGCGCCGCGAGCTGATCGGCGCGGCGCTGGCCACCGTGCGCGAACGCATCGGCCTGGACCGGATCGACGCCATCGCCGGCGCCGAAACCTCCGGCGTGCCGTTCGCGGCCTGGCTGGCCGAATCGCTGTCCCTGCCGCTGCTGATCGTGCGCAAGAAGCCGCTCGGCTTCGGCCGCAACGCCCAGATCGAGGGCGACGCGCCCGCCGGCGCGCGCGTGCTGCTGGTCGACGACCTGACCACCGACGGCCAGAGCAAGCTGAATTTCTGCCGCGCCCTGCGCGCCGCCGACCTGAATGTCGAGCACATCCTGAGCATCTTCTATTACGATACGTTTGCCGAGAGCCGCCGGACCATGGCGGAGCTGGGCGCGGTCATCCACCCGCTGTCCACCGCGCACGACATCATCGAGCAGGCGCGGTCCGGCCGGTATCTCGCGCCGGCCGACATCGACAAGGTCGAGGCCTTCCTGCTCCACACATCCGAGTGGTCCAAAGCCCACGGCGGCATCGCCCGTCTTCCCTGATCGACTCCCACGCCATGAACTTCACCGACCTGATCCAACGCTTCGCCGCCCAGAATCCCGGTACCGACAGTTTCCTGAAGGTGAAGGAGGGCACGCTGGCGCTGATCTCCAGCGACGCCGAGCACGCCGGCCCCTATTTCCTGATCTACGGCTTCGCCCGTTCCTACGTGCTGCTGTACGAAGACCAGGCGATCGAGCCGGCCTTCGCCGAAGCCGCCAAGAAGCAGCTGCTGCAATACATGACCCGGCTCGAGGACGCGTTCCGCTCGGGCTCGGCGGCCGAGATCCTGGCCGCGATGAATTGGATCGTGATCGACTACGGCCACAGCGGAAAGATATTTTGAGCGCGGCACCGGGCGCCGGCGCGGCGGCCGCCACGCTCTACACCAACCGCCGCGTCGCGCCGCTGCTCGCGCTCGGCTTCGCCAGCGGGCTGCCGCTGGCGCTTACCACCGGTACCCTGCAGGCCTGGGCCACGGTCGACGGCGTCTCGCTGCAAGCCATCGGTTTCCTGACTCTGGTGGGCTCGGCCTATACGCTCAAATTCCTGTGGGCGCCGCTGATGGACCGCTACACGCCTCCCCTGCTGGGGCGGCGGCGCGGCTGGATGCTGGTCACGCAGCTGCTGCTGGCGGCAGGCATCGCCATGATGGGCCTGATGTCGCCGCACGACGCGCTGCTGCCGCTGGCGCTGGCGGCGGTGTTCGTGGCCTTCTGCTCGGCCTCGCAAGACGTCGCCTTCGACGCCTACCGCACCGATGTCCTGCACAAGGAGGAACGCGGCGCTGGCGCCGCCCTGTCGGTGCTGGGCTACCGGCTGGCCATGCTGGTATCGGGCGGCCTGGCGCTGGTGATCGCCGACAGCTGGCTCGGCTGGGGCCCCACCTACCTGGCGATGGCGGCCGTCATGGCGGCCTGCGTGCTGGCCACCTGGTGGGCACCCGAACCCGAACGCCCCGCCGCGCCGCCGCCCACGCTGGCCGAGGCCGTATCCGGCCCGCTGCGCGAATTCTTCGGCCGCTCCGGCGCGCTGTCGCTACTGGCCCTGATCGTGCTGTACAAGCTGGGCGACGCCTTTGCCGGCAGCCTCTCCACCACCTTCCTGATCCGCGCGGCCGGCTATACCGCCACCGAAGTCGGCACCATAAACAAAGTGCTCGGCCTGGGCGCCACCATCATCGGCGCGCTGCTCGGCGGCGCGCTGCTGGCGCGCGTGGGCCTGTACCGCTCGCTGATGCTGTTCGGCCTCTTGCAGGCGGTGTCCAACCTGGGCTTCTGGGTGGTGTCCGTCAGCCCGCGCAGCGTGCCGCTGATGGCGGCCGCGGTCGGCACCGAGAACCTGTGCGGCGGCCTGGGCACGGCGGCTTTCGTGGCGCTGGTCACCGGCCTGTGCAACCAGCGCTTCTCGGCCACCCAGTTCGCGCTGCTGTCGGCCCTGTCGGCGGTGGGGCGCACCTATCTGGCCGGGCCGCTTGCGCCGGTGATGGTGGAGTCCTTCGGCTGGCCAGGGTTCTTCCTGGTGACCGTGGCAATCGCGGTGCCGGGCTTGCTGCTGCTGTGGTGGCACAGGGCGCAGGTGCGGCAGCTGGATCAGGTGGGGGCGTAGCGGGCCGATTTCCCGGCCCGGCGGACGCGTCTTCCGCCACCCGGCAACAGGACAAATGCGCCCATCCGGCGCACGGCCACGCATCAGGACCGGGCTACACTAGCTCCACCACGGAGAAATTCCATGACCACCCTGGAACTAAAGCTCGACCTGCCCGAGCGCCTGGCGCGCGAGGCCCAGGCCGCCGGGCTTCTCACGCCCAAGGCGCTGCGCGAATTGCTGCGCGACGCCGTCCGGCGCCGTGCGGCGCAAACCCTGCTGGCCGGCGCCGCCCGATCCGGCTCCAAACCGCTATCGATGCGCGAAATCCAGGCCGAGGTAAACGCAGTCCGCCAGGCCCGCCGGACAAAAAAAGCTTCGGCTGAATGACACACCGCCCACGCTGGGTGGTGGATACCAATGTGCTGGTATCCGCCTTCCTCTGGGAAGGCGTGCCCGGGCGCGTCATCGAACTGGCCGGAGAAAAAGAAATCCAGTTGTTCACCAGCCGGCCGCTGCTCAATGAACTGGCCGCCACGCTGGCGAAGAAAAAACTGGCAAGGCATGTGACCGCCACGGGCCTCGAAGCCGAACAGATGCTGACCAGCTATCGCCGCCTTGCCACGCTGCTTACCCCACGGCAGCTCGTCCAGCGAGTTTCCCGCGATGCCGATGACGACGTGGTGCTTGCCTGCGCCATCGCCGCGCGGGCCGACCTGATCGTCTCCGGAGATGCGGATCTCCTCGATCTAAGGCAGTTCGAGAACATACCCATTGTCACGGTCGCGCAGGCGATCAGAAACTTCGGCCTCCAAGGCTGAAATGCCGTGCAGCGCAATGGCCGGGGCCGGCGCGCGATACCATCGGAAATTTCCGCCACACTGTATTCGCTGCGCGGCCGCAGATCGCCTATGCTTTGCAAGTCCGCCCCTTCCAGCGAGGCGGCCCGCGCGGGGCGGCACGGCCTGCTCCGCGGCGTACACAGGAGGCATGTCCATGAGCAGCGAATCCCCGCCGGCCCCGCGGGCCAAGAAATCCGTCGCGCTATCCGGCGTCGCGGCCGGCAATACCGCGCTGTGCTCGGTCGGCCAGACCGGCAACGATCTTCATTACCGCGGCTACGACATCCTCGACCTGGCCGAGCGCTGCGAGTTCGAGGAAATCGCCCACCTGCTGGTGCACGGCGAACTGCCGAACGCGGCCCGGCTCCAGGCCTACAAGGCGAGGCTGCGGGCGCTGCGCGGCCTGCCGGGGCCGGTGCGGGCGGCGCTGGAGCAGGTGCCGGCGGCGGCGCACCCGATGGACGTGCTGCGCACCGGCGTGTCGGTGCTGGGCACGGTGCTGCCCGAGAAAGACGGCCACGACGCGCCCGGCGCGCGCGACATCGCCGATCGCCTGCTGGCCAGCTGCGGCTCGATGCTGCTGTACTGGCACCACTACAGCCACAACGGCCGGCGCATCGAGGTAGAAACCGCCGACGACACCATCGCCGCCCACTTCCTGCGC
The DNA here is from genome assembly GCF_039541095.1 of Pigmentiphaga soli. NCBI lineage: Bacteria > Pseudomonadati > Pseudomonadota > Betaproteobacteria > Burkholderiales > Alcaligenaceae > Pigmentiphaga > Pigmentiphaga soli. Next base: position 37,002 of record NZ_BAABFO010000021.1, on the reverse strand, counting down.
CTGCTGCACGGTTGCGAGCCCGAGCCGGCCTGGAGCCAGGCCATGCAGGTGTCGCTCAACCTGTACGCCGAACACGAGTTCAACGCGTCCACCTTCACCGCCCGCGTCATCGCCGGCACCGGCTCCGACCTCTACTCGGCCATCGCCGGCGCCATCGGCGCGCTGCGCGGCCCCAAGCACGGCGGCGCCAACGAGGTGGCGCTGGAGGTCATGCAGCGCTATGCCGGCCCCGACGAAGCCGAGGCCGACATCCGCCGGCGCGTGGCGGCCAGGGAAGTGGTGATCGGCTTCGGCCACCCGGTCTACACCATCGCCGACCCGCGCAACCAGGTCATCAAGGAGGTGGCGCGCCGGCTGTCCGCGGCGCGCGGCGACACCACGCTGTTCGACATCGCCGAACGGGTGGAAGCCGTCATGTGGGACGCCAAGAAAATGTTCGCCAACCTGGACTGGTTCAGCGCCGTCAGCTACCGCATGATGGACGTCCCCACCGCCATGTTCACCCCGCTGTTCGTGATGTCGCGCACCGCCGGCTGGGCCGCCCACGTGATCGAACAGCGCATCGACAACAAGATCATCCGCCCCAGCGCCAACTACGTCGGCCCCGGGAACCGGCCGTTCGTGCCGCTGGCCGACCGCAAGTAGCCCCGTCCAACCCACAAGAAAGCTTCCGCCATGAGCTCACCTATCAGCAACGTCCGCCCCGAACCGGACCAGGTCATCGTCGACATCGTCGACTACGTGCTCGACTACCGCATCGACAGCCGGCTGGCCTACGAGACCGCGCGCAACTGCCTGATCGACACGCTGGGCTGCGGCCTGGAAGCGCTCGAATACCCCGCCTGCACCAAGCTGCTGGGCCCGATCGTGCCGGGCACCATCGTGCCGCACGGCGCCAAGGTGCCCGGCACCCAGTTCCAGCTCGACCCGGTGCAGGCCGCCTTCAACATCGGCGCGATGATCCGCTGGCTGGACTTCAACGACACCTGGCTGGCCGCCGAATGGGGCCATCCGTCCGACAACCTGGGCGGCATCCTGGCCACCGCCGACTGGATCTCGCGCAACGCGGTGGCGGCCGGCAAGCCGCCGCTGGCGATGAAGGCCGTGCTGACGGCGATGATCAAGGCGCACGAAATCCAGGGCTGCATCGCGCTGGAGAACTCCTTCAACCGCGTCGGGCTCGACCACGTGGTGCTGGTCAAGGTCGCTTCCACCGCCGTCGTCGCGCAAATGCTGGGCCTGTCGCGCGACGAGATCATCAACGCGGTGTCGCTGGCCTGGGTCGACGGCCAGAGCCTGCGCACCTACCGCCACGCACCCAACACCGGCTCGCGCAAGAGCTGGGCGGCGGGCGACGCCACCAGCCGCGCGGTGCGCCTGGCGCTGATGGCGCGCACCGGCGAGATGGGCTATCCCTCGGTGCTGACGGCCAAGACCTGGGGCTTCTACGACGTGCTGTTCAAGGGCCGCCCGTTCGCGTTCCAGCGGCCCTACGGCAGCTACGTGATGGAGAACGTGCTGTTCAAGATCTCGTTCCCGGCCGAGTTCCACGCCCAGACCGCGGTCGAGGCGGCGGTGGCGCTGCACGCGAAGCTGCGGGCGCTGGGCCGCAGCGTGGACGACATCCGCAAGATCACCATCCGCACCCACGAAGCCTGCATCCGGATCATCGACAAGAAAGGCCCTCTGTCCAACCCGGCCGACCGCGACCACTGCATCCAGTACATGGTGGCGGTCCCGCTGCTGTTCGGCACGCTGGCCGCCGAGCACTACGAAGACGTCGTGGCGATCGATCCGCGCATCGACGCGTTGCGCGACCGCATCGTCTGCGTCGAAGACCCGGCCTTCACCGCCGACTACCTCGACCCGGCCAAGCGTTCGATCGCCAACGGCCTGACGGTCGAATTCACCGACGGCACGACGCTGCCGGAGGAACTGGTGGAATACCCCATCGGCCACCGGCGCCGGCGCGCCGACGGCATCCCGCTGCTGGTGGCGAAGTTCGAAACCAACCTGGCGCGCCGCTTCCCGCCCAGGCAGCAGCGGGCCATCCTCGAAGCCTCGCTCGACCAGGCGCGGCTGGAAGCCATGCCGGTGCACGAATACGTGGACCTGTACGTGATCTGACACGGAGCCGCGATGCCCCCCTCTTCGCGCAAGCACGCCACCGCCGTCCGCGTCGGCATCGGCGGCTGGAACTATGCGCCCTGGCGCGAAACCTTCTATCCGCCCGACCTGCCGCAAATCCGCGAACTGGAATACGCCAGCCGCCAGGTCACGGCGATCGAGATCAACAGCACCTACTACGGCACGCAAAAGCCCGCCACCTTCGCCAAGTGGCGCGAGCAGACGCCCGACGGCTTCGTGTTCGCGCTGAAAGCCTCGCGCTACGCCACCAACCGCCGCGTGCTGGCCGAGGCGGGCGAATCGGTGCGGCGCTTCGTCGGCAGCGGCATCGCCGAACTCGGCGACAAGCTCGGACCCATCGTCTGGCAGTTCGCGCCCACCAAGGTATTCGACGCCGAAGATTTCGCCGCCTTCCTCGAACTGCTGCCGGAAAAAGTGGACGGCCGGCCGCTGCGCCACGTGCTGGAAGTGCGCCATCCGAGCTTCGCCGACGCAGGCTACCTGGCGCTGGCCCGCCGCCATGGCGCGGCCACCGTATTCACCGATTCCGGCGAATTCCCGTCGATGGCCGACCTTACCGGCGACTTCGTCTATGCGCGGCTGATGGCCAGCCGCGCTTCGCTGAAAACGGGCTACCGCGCGGCCGAACTGGATGCCTGGGCCGGGCGCGCCCGGGCCTGGGCGCGCGGCGCCGAGCCCGACGACCTGCCCCGCGTCGAACCGGCCCGGCCGGGCGGCGCGGCGCGCGACGTATTCGTATTTTTCATCAACGGCGCCAAGGAACGCGCGCCGGCCGCCGCGCAGGCCCTGCTTGCGCGGCTGGCTTCCGGGGACTCCGCATGAAGCAATTGTCCAGGTATTTCCTGCGCGGGCTGATCACCATCCTGCCGCTCGCCCTCACGCTGTATCTGCTGTTCATCTTCCTGGCCGGCACCGAGGCCATCGCGCTGGCCTTGCTGCGGCCATTCATCGGCAGCTTCTACGTGCCGGGCATGGGCCTGTTGCTGGGCGTGCTGATCATCATCGCGGTGGGCATGCTGGTATCGAAGCACCGCGTGCGCCGCATCCTGTCGCTGGTCGAAATGCCGTTCACCACGGTCCCCGTGGTCAAAAGCATCTATTCGTCGCTGAAGAGTTTCGCCGACTATTTCTCGCCCGGCGGCAAGCAGAACGGCCAGCAGGTCGTGATCCTGCGCATACCGGGCAACGACATGGAACTGGTGGGGCTGGTGACGCGGGTGGGCGTGGACGACCTGCCGCCCGGCTTCATGCCGGGCAACCGGGTGGCCGTCTACCTGCCGATGGGCTATATGATCGGCGGCTATACCGTGTTCGTCCCGGCCGAATGGACCACGCCCATCGAAATGTCGGTGGAAGAGGCGATGCGATCGTCGCTGATCGCCTGGATGGCGGCGCGGCCGGTGACGGGCTGGACGGCGGGCCGCGCGCCCGAGGCGCCCCCGCCATCGCCCCCGCCGCCGGCGCCCTGAACGGGACGCCCCGGACGGGCCGCCATGAAGGCGGACGCCCGGCCGCGAGGCATCCCGATCGCCGGCGCTACAGGTCGAGCTTGGTGATCTTGCTGCCCTGCACCGTCAGATTGGCCATCAGCCCGGCGTTGGTCAGCGCGAAGGCCACCACCGGCGCCCGCGCGGTGTTGCTGTCGATGCCGCCGTTGACGCCCACCTTGGCCACCGCCACCGAGCCGTCGACGCCGGCCGTCCAGCCGCTGGCGTTCTTGAAGCGGTCCAGCTCGGCCTCGTTCATGAACATGATGATGACCGCGCGTGATTGGGCGCCGGCCTGGAAGCCGAACGAGCCGCCCGCCACGCGGTAGTAGCCATTGTTGCTGCCGCCCTGGCGCAGCACGCCTTCGCCGTACTCGCCGCCGATCACGAAGCCGGCCGACACCACTTGCGGGAAGATCAGGATGCCGCGCGCCTTGGCGCCCATTTCGCGCGCTCCGGGCACCGAAGAATACAGGCGGGCCAGCGCATCGTCGGCGCCGGCGTTGATCTTCGCGCGCCGTTCGGTGGGGGTCTGGTCGTTGACTCCCTGGCCGGTGGTGGTGCAGCCGGCCAGGGCCAGCGCGCCGGCAGCGGCCACGGCATACAGCAGACGACGACGTTCCATGAGGATCTCCTGTTCTTGCTGTGTTGTGACGGATATCGAAGACACGACGCAGCGTGCGGCCGCCAGGCGGCCCATGCTGGCCTGAGCCAGTATTCGGAATTTGCCTCGCCTAATCAACGCCGAGACTGAAACATTCGTATCGGCGCTTGCCTTTGCCTCGCCGCGATTTGGAGCTGGCCCGGCTCGCGACCGGCGCCTTTCCGTTTGCTTAATTACGCGGCGACGCGAAACGGTACACGGCCAGCGTGGCGCGCCAGCCGGCAAGCGTGCGCACCTCGCGGCTGCCGGCGAATGTGGCGCGCGCCACGATGCGCAGGCCCAGCCGGGCGGCCAGGTCTTCGAAATCCTTCAGCGTGCACAGGTGGATATTGGGCGTGTCGTACCACTGGTAGGGCATCTGCCCCGTCACCGGCATGCGGCCGCGCAGCAGCGACCAGCTGTGGGTCCAGTGGCCGAAGTTCGGGAACGACACGATGCCTTCGCGCCCGACCCGCGCCATCTCGGCCAGAATGCGCTCGGTGTTGTGCATGGCCTGCAGGGTCTGCGACAGGACCACCGTATCGAAATGGCCGTCCTCGAACAGCGCCAGGCCGTCTTCCAGGTTCTGCTGGATCACGTTGACGCCACGCCGCACGCACGCGATCACGCGTTCGTCGTCGATCTCCACGCCGACCGTGCTAGCCTGCTGGGCGTCGCGCAGATGGGCCAGCAGCGTGCCGTCGCCGCAGCCCAGGTCGAGCACGCGTGAGCCGTTCGGTATCCACTGCGCGATGCGCGCAAGATCGGGCCGCAGCAATGCGCCGCCGGCCGACGGTCTGGCCTGGGTTTGCGCGCTGCCGTCGGTGAAAGTGGCGCTCATGGCCGCCCCTCCGCCGCGCCCAGCCCCAGCTGGCCGGCGATGCGGTCGTAATAGGCGCGCACCACGGCGTGGTAGCGGCGGTCGTCGAGCAGGAAGGCGTCGTGCCCGTGCGGCGCGTCGATCTCGGCGTAGGTGACCGGCCGGCCGTTGCGCAGCAGGGCCTGCACGATCTCGCGCGAACAGGAGGGCGGAAAGCGCCAGTCGGTGGTGAACGAGGTCAGCAGGAATTCGGCCTGCACCGGCGCCAGCGCCCGCGCCAGGTCGCCGCCGGTGGACTTGGCCGGATCGAAATAATCGAGCGCGCGGGTGATCAGCAGATAGGTATTGGCGTCGAAATAGCGCGAGAATTTCTCGCCCTGGTAGCGCAGATAGGACTCGACCTCGAACTCGACGTCGTAGCCGTAGCGGAAGGCGCCGTCGGCGGCGGGCGCGCGCTGGGCGCGGCCGAATTTCTCGGCCATGTCGTCGCCCGACAGGTAGGTGATGTGGCCGATCATGCGCGCCACCGCCAGCCCGCGGCGCGGGATGGCGCCGTGCGCGTAGAAATCGCCTCCGTGGAACTCAGGATCGGTGATGATGGCCCGGCGCGCCACTTCGTTGAAGGCGATGTTCTGCGCCGACAGCCGCGGCGTGCTGGCGATGACCACGCAATGCGCCACGCGCTCGGGATACGCGATGGCCCAGCTCAGCGCCTGCATGCCGCCCAGCGAACCGCCCATCACCGCGGCGAAGCGTTCGATGCCCAGCATGTCGGCCACCCGCGCCTGGGCATTGACCCAGTCTTCCACCGTGACCACCGGGAACGACGCCCCATAGGGACGCCCGGTGGCCGGATCGATGCTGGCCGGCCCGGTGGAGCCGAAACACGAACCGAGGTTGTTGATGCCGATCACGAAGAAGCGGTTGGTGTCGACCGGCTTGCCCGGGCCGACCATGTTGTCCCACCAGCCCACGTCGGACGGGTCTTGCGCGCTGATGCCGGCCACGTGGTGCGATGCGTTCAGCGCATGGCAGACCAGCACCGCGTTGCTGCGCGCGGCATTGAGCGTGCCGTAGGTTTCGACGGTGAGCGAATACGGGCCGAACGCGGCGCCGCTGGCCAGCTGCAGCGGTTCGGAAAAAGTGATCGAGCGGGGCGACACCACGCCCACCGAATCGGGGCCGGGCACGGCGGCGGGGGGGACGTCCAGGTAGGCGGCGAGCGCTTCTTCCAGGCGCGTATCGGGGGCGGACAAGATCGGTTCTCTTTAGCAGGATTTATGAGGCGCCCGCAAGCGGATGGCAAATCGGCGCCAATGAAGCCGAGAAATTGTAGCCCAACCAACCGCGGCCCGCCGGAACGGCATGAGCTTATACCAGCTCCCCGGGGCGCCACGCGCCTTCCGTGGCGCATGGACCCGCGCGCCACCCACCCAGGATGCGGCGGATCCGGCTCCGCCGGTCCGCCCGCATCGCCCCCTTGAGGGGGTGCGGCCGCAGGCCGCGCGGGGGTGGGCCTCCCCTCGGCGCGCGAAGCGCGCAGGGAGGTCATATCAATCCGCGCAGGATGGCCTGCGCCACCGCGGCCTGCTTGTTGTTGACCTGCAGCTTGGCGAAGGCATTGCCCAGGTGGAAATTGACCGTCCGTTCGCCCACTTCGAGGATGCACGCGGTCTCCCAGCTGGTCTTGCCCACCGCGGCCCAGCGCAGGCATTCCCGTTCGCGCGCCGACAGCTTGACCGCGGCCGGCCCGCGCGCGGCCGACAGCCGCAGATAGGCATCGAACACCAGCCCGGCCGCGTGGCAGGCGAGCGAGGCCAGCATGTCGTAATCGAACGGTTCGCCGGCCACGCCGCCGAAACCGAGCGCGAAGCCTGCCGCCAGGTTGGACGGCCGCAGCGGTTCGGCCACCAGCGCAATGCCGAAGCGCAGCCCGGCGCCCCCCGGCCATGAGGCGCCGGCGTCGTTGCCGGGCTCGATGCCGAACCAGCGGCGCGGCGGCCGCGCGCCGGAGGCGGCCGGCCGGGCCATCATGGCGGCCAGTTCGGGCTGCAGCGGCTGCCACCAGTCCGCGTCGTCGCAGCTCCACAGCAGCCGGCCCTGCTCTTCGCGATCCACCACCGCGAACACGTAGTGGCGGGCACCCAGTGCCCGCGAGAACCTGCGCACGACCGCGGGCAGATCGCTGCGCAGGCTGGCCACCGAGAGGCGGCGCAGCGTCTGCAGGGCTTCGAGCGGCCTGCATGCCACGCGGGCCGGCGTCGCAGGATGGCCGGCGCCGCACGGGGAAGTGAGCTTGGTCATGCCCGGGCGGATGTAACAGCAACGTTACAAGTCTATGCCCATCCCGGCAGTTATGCAAAAGCATCGGGACGAAAACGTCCGGCCCCGGATGTCCCGGCCGCGTGGGAGTGCCCACCGGCCGGCCTGTCTATCGAGACGCCCGCCTACTGGTTCAGCAGTTCGAGGTCCATCTCGGCGGCGCGGTTCAGGATGGCCGCCACCCGCGTCCGCAGCGCATTGGTATGGGCGCGCAGGATTTCCCGCTTGACGTCCAGCAGCTGCTGCGGATGCATGGAGAAGTGCGTCAGCCCGAGCCCGAGCAGCAGGCGGGTCAGCTTGACGTCGCCCGCCATCTCGCCGCATACCGCCACCGGCTTGCCGCCGCGCGCGCCGGCATTGATGGCGTTGCTGATCAGGCGCAGCACCGCCGGATGCAGCGGGTCGTACAGGCCGCCGACGTCGGGGTCGGCGCGGTCGATGGCCAGGGTGTACTGGATCAGGTCGTTGGTGCCGATCGACAGGAAGTCGAAGGCTTCGACGAAGGGTTCGATAGCGATCGCCACCGCCGGCACCTCGACCATGGCGCCGACCTCTATCCGCTCGGCATAAGCCTGGCCGCGGTGGTCGAGCTCCTGGCGCGCCTGCGCGATCGCCGCATAGGCGGCGCGCACCTCGCGCAGGTTGGCCACCATCGGGATCAGGATCCGCACCGGGCCGTGGGCCGATGCGCGCAGCATGGCGCGCAGCTGGGTCTGGAACATTTCCGGCCGCGCCAGGCAGTAGCGGATGGCGCGCTGGCCCAGCGCCGGGTTGGTGGCCACGGTCGCCTCGCCGTCGAGCGTCTTGTCGGCGCCGATGTCGAGCGTGCGGATGGTGACCGGGCGCCCGGCCAGGGTGCGCACCACCGAGGCATAGGCCTGGTACTGCTCTTCCTCGCCCGGCAGGCTGTCGCGGCCCATGAACAGGAATTCGCTGCGGAACAGGCCGATGCCTTCGGCGCCGGCGTCCACCACGGCCTGCGCCTCTTCCGGCAGTTCGATGTTGGCTTCCAGGGAAATGGTCACGCCGTCGAGCGTGATGGCCGGCACGTCCCTGAGCGCGGCCAGGCCGGCGCGCGCCAGCGCGTATTCGGCCTGCCGCTGGCGGTACTCGGCCAGCACCCGCGGCGCGGGATTGACCAGCAGCACGCCCGCCTCGCCGTCGACCACCACGGTGTCGCCGTCGCGCACCAGCGTGCGCGCCACGCCCAGCGCCACCACCGCCGGCACGCCCATGCTGCGCGCCACGATCGCGGTGTGCGAGGTGCCGCCGCCGAGGTCGGTGACGAAGGCGGCGAAGCGGCCGCCGCGCAGCTTGAGCATGTCGGCCGGCGAAATGTCGTGGGCCACCACGATCAGCGGGTCGTCGTGCTCGGCCAGCTCGGACTCGCGCAGCGCCGGCCGCATGCCGTCGATGTCGGCCAGCGCGTGCAGCACGCGCTCGATCACCTGGCGGATGTCGCTGCCGCGCTCGCGCATGTACTCGTCTTCCATCAGCGCGAACTGCTCGCCCAGCGCCTGGCCCTGGGCGGTCAGCGCCCATTCGGCGTTGTAGTGGCGCGTGCGGATGATCTCCATCGGCTCGAACGAGATCATCGGGTCGGCCAGAATCATGCTGTGCACCTGCAGGAAGGCGCCCAGCTCGCGCGGCACGTCGGCCGGCAGTTCGCGCGCCAGCGCGGCCAGTTCCAGCCCGGCGGTATCGATGGCCGCCTGCAGCCGCGCGCACTCGGCCTCGACCTCGTCGGCGCCGATCCGGTAGTGCGAAACCTCCAGCGCCGCCGCGCCGATCACCACCGCGCGGCCGATCGCATAGCCCCTGGAGACGCCCAGCCCGTGCAGGGCCAGCATGGTGGTATCCATTGGTGCCCGCTTGCCTTATTCGGCCTCGCCGAACTTCTGCCGGAACAGATCCTCGATCTGCCGCAACGCCTCGTCGGCGTCGTCGCCCTCGGCGTCGACCCTGACCGTGATCCCCAGCCCGGCCGCCAGCATCATCACGCCCATGATGCTCTTGGCATTGACCCGGCGGCTGCCGCGCGCGATGTGGATGTCGCTGCGGAAGCGGCCGGCCAGCTGGGTCAGCTTGGCCGAGGCCCGCGCATGCAGGCCCAGCTTGTTGGAAATCACGATATCGACAGCCGGCATCTCATCCCTTCCATTCTTTCAACAGCACTCGACCTATTCAGGGCGCCGCGGATCCGGCTTTGCCGGTCCGCTGGAGCCGCCCCCTTGAGGGGGCGCGGCCGCAGGCCGCGCGGGGGTGGGCTTCCCCTCCGGTCCGCGCGCATCGCCCCCTAGGGGGCGCGCGAAGCGCGTAGGGGGGGCCTCCATTTCCAGGATAGCGTGCGCGCCGCCGTCGAGCACGCGCTGCACCGTTTCGTCCAGCGGCAGGTGGCGATTGGTGAGAGCGCGCAGCAACATGGGCAGGTTGGTGCCGGCCACGACGGAGGTGGGAATACCCGCATCGTTGGCCAGGTGCGCCGCCTTGTCGGCCTGGTTCGACGGCGTGGCGCCGACCACGTCGGTCAGCACCAGCACGCCCTCGCCGCGATCCACCGCCGCGATACGGTTGCGCACGGCGTCCAGCGTCTTCCCAGGATCATCGTCGGCACCGACATCGTAGGCCACGACGTCGGACACGGTACCGAACACATGCGTGGCACAGGACAACAAGGAACTAGCCAGCGGCGCATGCGCAACAATTACGACCCCGGCCATGGTTATGGCCCCCCCCCTACGCGCTTCGCGCGCCCCCCGGGGGGCGATGCGAGCGGACCGGCGGAGCCGGATCCGCCGCATCCTGGAGGGGGGAGCGGCATGCGGGGGGCGGGGCATGGTTGAGGTTTCATATCGCTGCCTCCAGCGCTTCGACGAACATCGCGCCCACGTCGAAGCCCGTCTGTTCGGTGATTTCGCAGAAAGTGGTGGGGCTGGTGACGTTGATTTCGGTGACGTAGTCGCCGATCACGTCGAGCCCTACCAGCAGCAGGCCGCGGGCGGCCAGGACCGGGCCGAGTTCGAGGGCGATTTCGCGGTCGCGCGGCGACAGAGGCTGGGCCACGCCGCGGCCGCCGGCGGCCAGGTTGCCGCGCGTTTCGCCGGCTTGCGGGATGCGCGCCAGCGCGTAGGGCACCGGCTGGCCGGCGATCAGCAGCACCCGCTTGTCGCCCAGCTCGATCTCGGGAATGAAACGCTGCGCCATGATGGTCCGCCGGCCGTCGTCGGTAAGGGTTTCCAGGATGGCGTTCAGGTTGAGTTCGTTCTCGCGCAGCCGGAAAATGCCGGTGCCGCCCATGCCGTCCAGCGGCTTGACGATCACGTCGCGCTGCTGCCGGTGGAAGGCCTTGAGCCGCTCGATGTCGCGCGTGACCAGCGTGGGCGCCGTCAGGTGCGGGAATTCGGCAATCGCCAGCTTCTCGGGATGGTTGCGGATCGCGGCGCCGGAATTGAACACCCGCGCGCCCTGCGCCTCGGCGCGTTCGAGCAGGTGGGTGGAATAGACGTATTCCATGTCGAACGGCGGGTCTTTGCGCATCAGCACCGCGTCGAACGCGGTGAGGGGCGCGTCGGCCGCCTCACCTTCGGTCCACCAATGATGGCCGTGCAGGTCGGCGCCTTCCACCAGCGACACGGGCCGCGACACCGTCCGCACGGCGCCGGCGTCGACGTACAGATCGCCCTGCAGCGCCACGCTCAGGCTGTGGCCGCGCGCCTGCAGCGCGCGCATCATCGCCACCGAGGTGTCCTTGTAGGCCTTGAGTTCGGGCAGCGGGTCGAGAATCAGCAATACATGCATGGTCGCCTCGGAACGGCGCCCTCGCGCGCGCCAGGAAAGGACGTCGATTCTAACAAGTTGGAGGCGAAAGGCGCCCGGCGCAAGCCCCGTCCGGATCCCGGGCGGCCAGACGGCAAAAAAAGGACCGCGACAGCGGTCCGTTGTTTTTACCCGGCGGATGGGAACGGATGCGCCCCCTATTTGGGAATTTCGAATACTCCCGCTTCTATCAGCTTGCGCATCTGCTCGACATCGGCCTTGATCATATTGGCGGCGTCTTCCGGCGAGCCGATCTTGACCGCATAGCCCAGTTCGTTGATTTTTTTCGCGATTACAGGGTTGGTGACCGTGGTCCGCAACTCGGCGTTCATCTTGTCGATGATTTCCCTCGGCGTGCCCTTCGGCACGAATACCGTGAACCAGTTGACGTTGTAGACGCCCTTGTAGGCGCTTTCATCGCTGGTCTGGACATCGGGAACCATGGGATCGCGCTCCGGCGACAGCGCGGCGATGAACTTCAATTTACCGCTCTTGATTCCCGGCATGAAACTGGTCGCAAACCCGAAGCCGATGTCGACCACCCCGCTCATCAGATCCGCTTGCTGGGCGCCCGAGCCCGAATAGGGAATGACATTGAATTTGACGCCGGTGGCATGCTGAATGGTGCTGAGCGTGACGTGGCTCGTGCCGCCGATCCCATTGAGCGCCGCGTTGATCTTGCCGGGGTGGGCCTTGGCGTAGTCGATGAGCTCCTGGAACGTGTTGTAGGGCGTGTGCACGTTCGCCGCCACGAACAGGGTAGAAGTGGTGACCTGCGCGACGGGCACGATATCGACCTTGGGATCGTATGGCACGTTGGGCATGAAATTCGCGTTCACCACCGGCGTGCCGGACGTCATCATCATCGTGTAGCCATCGGGCGCGGCCCTGGCTGCGGCGGCGGTTCCTATCGTTCCCGATGCGCCGCCCTTGAAATCGGGCACGAAAGTATGCCCCAGTCTCTGGCTCATATCGCCGAAGATGACCCGGGCCAGGGGATCGGTTCCTCCGCCCGCGGCCCAGGGTATGATGACGCGGACCACGCGGCTGGGCCAGTCCGTTTCGGCATGAGCGGCGCCGGGAGCCAGGCCTGCGAAGGAACTTACACTCAAGGCAACCGCAAGAAAGCTGGATCGTGCTTTCATTTTCTGTCTCCCCAACATCTCGTTCTGGTGTTGGCAAAAAAGCAGGCCTTTGTTAAATGTTATAATGACATATCTTTCTCGGCTCAGTCAATGTGTCTGCGTCCCGCCAGGCTCCATGGGCGCGGGATGAACGCGAGAGCCCTCTTCAAACTTGTGACGTAGAACTGATGGTGCAAACAGAAAAAGCTATCGCGGGGGGAAGCCTGCACGACCAAGTCCGCCGGGACTTGCTGGCCCGCATCGCCAATGGCGACTACCAACCCGGCGATATGCTGCCCACGGAAGAAGCCCTGTGTAAGCACTATGGAGTGAGCCGGATCACCATCCGCCGGGCCATCACGGATCTGGTATCGCAGTTCGTTCTGAGCCGCCGCCGCGGTGTCGGCACCGTCGTGCGCTACAACGGCGCCGGTAAACGATTCTTCCGCCTGTCAGGGTTCTTCGAAGACATTTCGCTGCTCGAACAAGTCGTCCTTGCCGATGAAGTGCTTCCCGCCGAAGGAAGGGCCGCTGCCGCCCTGAAAGTGGAACCCGGCACCAAGATCAGGCGGGTGCGATTCGTCACCCGCCACGACAAGGAGTGCTTCACGCTGGGCGATTCCTACCTGCCTACCGAGAAATCAAGCGCCTGGGGGCCGCGAATCGACAGGGCCACCCAGGAACTGCACGCGATATTGGCGGACGAATGGATCGCCGACGTGCTCGAAGTGGAGGTCGGCCGCCCCTTGCTCGCGGCTCACCGCACTTATTTCGACCAGAACGACCGGCCGGTGCGATACCTCTACGCCCGATACCATCCCGAACACTACCGCTTCATCGTCGATCTGCAACCCAGCCAGGGCCGCCCCGTTTCCGAAAAGGAACTGTCCACCCCTTAGCGGCCGCGCCCCGGAACCGCCGCGTTCCCTATTTGGGAATTTCGAATACTCCCGCTTTTATCAGCTTGCGCATCTGCTCGACATCGGCCTTGATCATATTGGCGGCGTCTTCCGGCGAGCCGATCTTGACCGCATAGCCCAGTTCGTTGATTTTTTTCGCGATTACAGGATTGGTGACCGTGGTCCGCAACTCGGCGTTCATCTTGTCGATGATTTCCCTCGGCGTGCCCTTCGGCACGAATACCGTGAACCAGTTGATGTCGTAGGCCCCCTTGTAGGCGCTTTCATCGCTGGCCTGGACATCGGGAACCATGGGATCGCGCTCCGGCGCCAGCGCGGCGATGAACTTCAATTTACCGCCCTTGATTCCCGGCATGAAACTGGTCGAGAAACCGCAGCCGATATCGACCACCCCGCTCATCAGATCCGCCTGCTGGGCGCCCGTACCCGCATAAGGCACGACATGGAATTTGACGCCGGTGACATGCTGAATGGTGCTGAGCGCTCTGTGGCTCGTGCTGCCGAACCCGTTGAACGCGGCGTTCACCTTGTCGGGGTGGGCCTTGGCGTAGTCGACGAGCTCCTGGAACGTGTTGTAGGGGGTATGCACGTTCGCCGCCACGAAGGTGGGAGACGTGGTGACCTGCGCGACGGGCACGATATCGACCTTGGGATCGTATGGCACGTTGGGCATGAAATTCGCGTTCACCACCGGCGCGCCGGACGTCATCATCATGGTGTAGCCATCGGGCGCGGCCCTGGCTGCCGCGGCGGTTCCTATCGTTCCCGATGCGCCGCCCTTGAAATCGGGCACGAAAGTATGCCCCAGTCTCTGGCTCATATCGCCGAAGATGACCCGGGCCAGGGGGTCGGTTCCTCCGCCCGCGGCCCAGGGTATGATGACGCGGACAACGCGGCTGGGCCAGTCCGTTTCGGCATGCACGGCGCCGGGAGCCACGCTTGCAAAAAGACTTGCATTCAAGGCAACCGCAAGAAAGCCGGATCGTGTTTTCATTTTCCCTCTCCGAACATCTCGTTTTGGCAAAAGAAACTGCCTACCCCTGGCTGCGGGATGCGGGTTTCATTGCGGGGCGAATCCCATTTTCTTGAGTAGCGGGATCGAGGCTTTTATTTCTTCGGCCAGCCGCGCCTTGAGCACGTCGGACCTGACCAGCGGCACATCGGGCAAGTCGTAGCCCATCTCGGTCATTTTTGCGCGCAGTTCCGGATTGCTCATGACGTTGTTCAGCGCCGTATGGAGGCGCTCGGCAACTGCGGGCTCCAGCCCGGCCGGCGCGACCAGCATCGACCATGACGTGACGTCGTAGCCCCGGAGGCCGAGCTCGGCCAGCGTGGGAATGTCCGGAAACAGGGCAGACCGCTTCGCGCCCGTCACGGCAAGCGGTTTTACCTTGCCCGCCTTGGCTTGGGAAAAGATCATGGGAATATTGAAGAAGCCCATGTCCACGTCGCCGCTCATGACGGCGTTCAGGGCTTGCGGGGCGCCGGTGTACGGGACGTGCAGCATCGGGGTGGTGTAGTACCCCACCGCGGCGCCCGCGGTGTGCAGGCTGGAACCCACGCCGCTCGACGAGTAGCGGAAAGTCTCCGGCGGCCTGGACCTGATCGCGTCGAGCAGTTGGGCGCCGGTGTTGTAAGGCGATGTGTTTTTCACCACCCACAGATTCTGCATGTCGATCATTTCGCCGATCAGCGTGAAATCCTTGAGCGGCTCGTAAGACAGCGATTTGTAGAGCGCCTGGTTGTCGACCAACGTGCCACGCCCGCCGCTGCCGATCGTGTAGCCGTCCGGTTTGGCGCGGGCGGTCAGGTCGATGGCGATGGTGCCGCCGGCGCCGGGCCGGTTTTCCACAACGACAGGCACGCCGAGTTCCTTGGATAGCTCGGCGCAGATCAGCCTCGCGGAGATATCGGCCGCGGAGCCCGCGGCTGTCACCGCGATGTAGTGGATGGGGTGATCGGGGTAGGCCGCTACGGCGATCGAAGGCCACGCGGCAACGCCGAGGGAAGAAATCAAGGCGCAGGCAAGCGCCCTGCGCGGGGACAGGTGAGGCATGATGCTTGTCTCCTCTGATAAAGCTTATGTTTTGAATCCATACTTCAGAGCACGAACAGTGGCGGTATCTCCTTGACGTCCGCGATTTCCGGCAACGACCACATCCGGCGCAGCGCCTCTTTCGCCCGCTGCTCGCCGATCAGGTCCTGGGCCAGGGACATGAACTTGGCCTCTATCCCGGCGGCCGATTTTTCCTTCCCCATGTCTTCTCCGTCCGGCCCGCCGGCTTCACCGACGACGACGCTTCCCGATCTGGTGTGCACCGTTACCCGCGTGTAGTGCCAGCGCGGATGCGCCTCATAGGCCTTGCTGAACTCATCATTGGCCCGGACTTCGATCCTGGGCAGCAATGCGCGGATATCCGCTCCCCAGAGACGATCCTCTTTGAACTGCCGCTGCCCGACCGTGCCATCGCACAGGGCCGCGGCGACCACATAGGGGATGCTGTGGTCGGCGCTTTCGCTGCTGCCCGGATTCCAGCGGTTTTCGCCGGTGCCGACCGTATTCTTGGCATAGCCGTAGGTTTCGACGATCACCCGCTCCACGTCCGGCGCCCGCACCTTGCGGGCCGCGTCCTCGGCCGCGAAAATCGATGAAATCGTCACGGCGCAGGACGCGCGCGGCTTGATGAGCGCATCCCGGATCCGATAGGGACCGGTCCGCGGGTCGAGTCCGCCGACTTCGTATTCGTTGCGCGCGACAGTCCGGTTCCAGCCGCCCGCGCCCTCGAACGGCAGGGACGGACCCTCCATGCCCGCCTTGGCCATCAAGGCGGCCGACACGCCGGCCTTGCCGCTCTGCCCCGCGGCCGCCGCCTTCCACATGGTCATGTGATCGCGGCGAGTCTGAATGATCGCGTTGTTGGCCACCGCGCAGATCGACACGGCATGCTTCAATTGCGGCAAGGTCAGGCCGAGCACGCGCCCTGCACCCGCCGCGACGCCGATGCCGGCCAGCACGCTCTGGTCGAACCCGGTGATCTGCGCGGCGTCGGAGATATTGAGATAAACCTCATAGGCGATGACGACCGCCGTCAGGAATTCCTTGCCGTCGGCGCCGGCATGTTCGGCGGCCGCGAGAATCGGCAAGATGACATCGCTGGGATGCGCCCCGCCGCCTGCGCGCGACATGTATACGTCGTTCCACTCGGCTTGCCGCGAGGTCGTCGAATTGACGAAGGCGGCCGCCTCCGGGCTGGTGCGCTCGCGGGTACCGATGATCGCGCAACGGCCGCCCGGGGCAAGCGACGCCGCATAGGCGCGCGCCGCATGGGCCGTCTCCGAGAAAAATCCCGCATAGGACGCCGCGAAAGTATCGATGATGCGGGCCTTTGCCGCTTCCACGTCGCCGGCGGCGAGATGCTCGAACGCCAGGTCCGAGGCGAACCGGGCGATCCGGTCCTGCAGAACATCGCTTTGCCCCGATGCCGAAGTATTGCTCATGGTGACCACTCCGCATCCTCCCGCGGCACTGCGCCGCGGCATCGCACGAGATCATTTCGATTCCGGTTTGCCCTGCACCACGACGCCTTCGCCCGCGCGCTTTTCCAGGAACTCGACGATCCGCATGGTTTCCTTGTCGTAGCCGCCGGCGATCGCATCGGCGAAGACCTGCAGCGCGCGCGGCGCCATATAAGGCGCGATACCCAGCTTCTCCGCCTGCTTGATGTACAGCCCCAGATCCTTGGTGCCGATCTTGATGTTGCCGCCGAACCTGCGCGTCAGGATGCTGTCGGGAATCTTCTGCATGGTCGCCACGTTGCGGCCGGTGCTCACATTGATGAAATCGAGCAGGACTTCGACATCCAGGCCGGCCTTGGCGCCCAGCACCATGCCTTCGAACGCGGCGATCGTCCCGGTGGTGGAAAGCATGTTGTTGATGAGCTTGGCAACTTGGGCGGGCCCAGGCTCGTCGGCAACGCGGAAGACATTCCTGGCGAAAGTCTCCAGCGCCGGCCTGGACCGCTCCAGCGACGCCGGATCGCCGCTGGCCACGACCGACAAGGTCCCCTGGGCGGCGCCCGCGACTCCCCCGCTGATCGGCGCATCGACGAGGCTGATGCGGCTGCCGGAAAATCCCTGGGCCAGCTCGGCCATGTAATCCGGGCCTATGGTCGAACATTCGAGATAGACGGAAATCGCCTTGCCATGAATGACGCCGTCATCGCCCAATGCAACCGCCTTGCTCGCCTGCGGCGAGGGCACGCAGGCAAAGACGATCTCGGCGCGGTCGGCGACTTCCCGGGGCGACGAGGCGATATGCGCGCCATGCTCCCGGAAACCTTCCATGGCCTGCGCCACGACGTCGAACACTGCCAGTTCGAAGCCTGCTTCCCGGATATGCGCCGCCATGGGCCCGCCCATGCGGCCCAAGCCGATAAAACCGATTCGATCCGCCATCCTTTTCCCCATGAGCGGCCTGACGCGCAAGCATCCGGCCCGGTGGTCGTCATCCAGCGAATTGCGGCTCTTCCATTCCAGGCACGTCGACCCGGGTGTGGAAAAGGCATCCCGCCAGCGGCTGCTGCGCCAGTTCCTCCGGCTTCAGCCCGTGGCGCATCGACGTGATGAAAAGCGTGGACAAGTCCTTGCCGCCGAACATCACGCTGGACGGCCGCGTCACGGGCAGCTCTATGGCGCGGATCTGGCGGCCGCGCGGATCGAACTGGACGACCCGCCCCGCCCCGATCTCGGCGATCCACAGATTGCCTTCGGCGTCGGTCGTGCCGCCATCGGGATTGCCGGGGCGGCCCGTGAAGTCGATGAAGACCCGCTGATTCCTGATATCGCCTTTGTCGATGTCGAAGTCGTAGGCGAAGACCACCTTGGACCGGGAATCGTGGTGGTACATGGTGCGATCGTCGGGGCTGAACGAGATGCCGTTGGAGACCACGAGACCGCTCGCCATGCGGGTCACCGCCAGATCGGGATCGATCCGGTACAGCGAGCCGTTGCGCTCCTTCATTCTGGGGTCCATGGTCCCGATCCAGAAGCGCCCGGCCCGATCGCAAATGCCGTCGTTGAAGCGCTCGCGGGAGAAATCGAGCCCCGTTGCTTCGAAGGGATCGCTTTTTCCCGTTGCCGGATCGAGCATGGCCAGGCCGTTGCGATAGGCCATCAGCATGCCCCCGCCCCGGCGAAACGCGTAGGCGCTGGGATAGTGCGGCAAGGGCAGGATGCCGGCTTCGGCCCCGGGGCCCGGATCGCGATGGAAAAGCTTTTTCTGATCGCAGTCCACCCACCAGATGTGGCCGCCTTGCGCATCCCAGACAGGCCCTTCGCCCAGGACGGCGACAGGCTCGGAATAATGCTGAAGTGTCATGGCCGGCCCTCCGCTCAGCTCGTGGGGGAACGCGTATCGGGTTCGAATCTCGGTATCTTGTAGCCATCCGGATGCTCGCCGTATACGACGCGCACCGGACAATCGAGCTTCAATTGCCCCACCATGGACGTATCCATGCTGGCGATCAATATCTCGCCTTCTTCCAGCATCGCCGCCACGATGGTGGTCGGCACGGGATAGGCAGGCAGGTATTGCCGGTGGTAGGTAATCCACGACAGGGCCTTGGCCTTGCCCGAAATCGGTTCCCAGCTGAACTTCGTGGACAGGCATTTGGCGCAGCACGCGGCGGGCGGATAGCGATACGCGGCGCAGTCGCCGCATCGCTGGATGCGCATCCTGCCGTTTGCGATGCTTTCCCACATCGTCTGGTCGAACATGGAGTACAGGCGCGGTCCGGGCATCAGTCGGCTCCGTAAATGATCGAGTACACCCTGCCGACGACGTCGGAGATGTACTGGATGTTGCGGCAATTCGGCACGTTCAGGCCGGCTTCGCCGCGCAGCTGGCGAACCGCTTCGATCTGATGCGCCCAGCCCTGCATATAGCTTTCCGAAAGATGGCCGCCATGGGTGTTGATCGGCAGCTTGCCGCCGGGGCCGATGCCGGTCTCGCGCATGAAAGCGCCGCTTTCGCCGATGCCGCAGAAGCCGAATCCTTCCAGGGCGAAAGGAATGTGGCAGCTGAAGCTGTCATAGACGAGCACGGCATCCATATCCCGGGGGCCGAGCCCGACGGCGTCGTAGACGAGCTTCGACACCACCGTGTGCCCGCTGTGGTAGAAGTCCAGCAGGCGTGGCCGCAATGTGGTCGACCCCTCGTGCAGGTCGTAGCGCGCCGCCGTCTTGATGGCGACGGGCTTGCGCCCCTGCCTTTTGGCACGCGACTTTTCCATGACGATCAAGGCCACGCCGCCATCGTTGATCAGGCAGTAGTCGTGCAGGTGCAGGGGCTCGGCGATGTAGCGCGAAGCCAGGTAGTCGTCGAGGCTGAGCGGCCGGTCTTTCATGATCGCCGCCGGATTGTGCGAGGCCCATGCTCGCTGGCCCACGGCAACCTGGCCCAGATCGCGTTCGGTCGACCCGGTCAGCTCCATGTACCGGCGCTGCATCAGGGCGTACAAGGCGCCTTGGGAAGTCAGGCCGAAGGGCGAATGGTAGACATAGGAAAGATTGGCGTCTCCCCCCATGGCCTGCGGCCCGCCGTACTGGGTCTTCGCCGATTGCTGGTCGTTGCCATAAACGAGGGCGACGACTTCGCACAGCCCGCAGCGGATGGCCATCATTGCCGCCACGACCGCCTGGCTGGAATCGGCCTGCATGCCCCAGCGCGGCACGATGCCGAAGACCTCGCTCGATCGTTCGTAGGACATGGGCCCGCCGACGATCAGGCCATCGACCTCGGATTTGCCGATGCCCGCGTCGTCCAGGGCACGCTTGAACGAGATGGCGGCGTAACCGTAGGAGTCGGTGGGTTTGCCCCCTTGCCGGACGGCGGCGTGGTCCGCCCGCCAATCGCTGTGGCCGATGCCCACCACGGCCGAGATGCCGTTCAGCGCCCCGTCGTGTGCCGCCGATAGATTTCGTTCCGTCACGGTCGCTACTCCAAGACGCCGGCTTCGCGCAGCCCAGCGATTTCGCCGTCGTTCATGCCGAGCATGTTTTTCAGGACGTAGTCGGTGTGCTCGCCCAGCAGCGGCGCGCAGGCAATGCGGGCCGGGGTCCTGGACAGCCTGCTTGGGGAACCGTTGTAGACCACGGGCCCCATGACGGGGTGCTCGACGGTCACGAAGTTTTCCCGGGCGGCGATCTGTTCGTCATGCTCGACCAGATCGCGCGCGTTCTGGACCACCCCCGCGGGCACGCCGTTCTCTTGCAGTTGCTTCATGAGCTCGAAGGCATCGTGCCGCCTGGTCCATGCCATCAGCATCGGTTTGAGCCTGGCCTTGCCTGCCAGGCGGCCGGCGTTCCCGGCAAACGAGGCATCGCGGCTGAAGGGCTCGGATGCGGCAAGGCGGCACAGCGCCTGCCATTGCTCGTCCTGCCGGATGGAAATCGCCAGCCATCTGTCGTTGGCGCAGGAGAAAAGCCCGTAGGGGAAGAAGTCTTCGCTCTCGTTGCCCATGACCCTGGGGTTCTTGCGCGTCATGCTGTAGCCGACGATGCTGGGGCCGAGCAGATTCATGGTCGATTCCAGCTGCGCCACCTCGATGTACTGTCCCAGGCCGGTACGCCGGCGATGGATCAGCGCGCCCATCAGGGCGACCAGCCCGTGGCCCGGGTTGACCGAATGGTCCGGATAGTTGGTGCCCGGGCCGACGAGCACGCCGTCGTCGTAGCCCGTCACGCCATAGAGGCCGGACAGGACGTTGAGCGTATGGCCGACGCCGCTATAGGTTCCCTGGGGGCCGCCGGAACCCTGCAAGGGCATGGCCATGTAGATGAGGTCGTGCCTCAGTTGGCTGAGCGTGTCGTAGCCGACGCCGAGGCGTTCGAGAACCCCCGCGCGAAAGTTGTTCGTGACGACATCGCAACTGGGAACCAGCCTCTTGATGATCGCGATGGCCTCGGGCTTCTTGAGGTTCAGCGTCAGGCTCAGCTTGCCGGAGTTGCGGTTCGTGAAATACCCGCTCCGGTCGGGATCCTTGATCCCGCCGGCATAAGGCCCCATGGTGCGGGGAAAATCCGGATGGGTCCGGCTTTCGATCTTGATGACTTCGGCGCCGTAGTCGGCCATGGCTTTCGTCGCGAACGGCCCGGCGCCGCCGATCGTGAAATCCAGCACGCGCAGGCCATTCAAGGGGAGCGGGCCGTAGTCCTTGGCCCGGGCCGGATGTTTCATCTGGGCATTCATCGCAGCTCCTCGAATATTGCCGCGTTGTCCTCGCCCGGCGGCCTGACCGGCCCGGGCTGGCGGCGCGGGGTTTCCGACAATCTGAAGGCAGGGCCGGGCCAGGTCGCCGGCTTCCCGCCGATAGGCTGGTCGACGAACCAGTCGAGGAACTTGAGCTGCGGATTGTTGAACAGATCGCCTATCTCGCTCATGGGCGCGGAAAGCACGTTGGCGCCCTGCAGTTCGTTGTAGTTCTGGTATTTGCTCTTGTTCTTCGTGAACTCGCCGACGATGCGCCTGACGATGTCGCGGGCTTCGGCCGTGCGGCGGAAGACCGGATCCTGCCACTTGGGATCGTCGAGGTCCGCCGCTTGTGCGACTCCGGCGCGCTTGAGCACCTTGACCAGGTTGAACCAGCTGCGGGTGATCATGTTCATGTTGGCGTAGACGAAGATCTCGCCATCGGTGGCCGGGAACATGCCTATGCCGGCTTCGTCGTTGCGCGGCAAACGCTCGCGTACCCTGCCTTCGATCGTATAGACCTGAATGGCGCTTTCCAGGGTGTGCGCGATCGCCTCGTGGACGGAAACGTCGACATACTGCCCTTCTCCGCTCGCAAGCGCATGCCACAGGGCAATGAGTATGCCGGAGGCCGCGTGCAGGCCCGCGATGAAGCAGGATTGCTCGCCGAACAGCTTGAGCGGCTCGCGTTCCGGCAAACCGCTCAGGTTCATGAAGCCGCCCATCGCCTGGCTTATCAGGTCGTCGGCCTTCCACTTGCTGCGCGGCCCCGTAGAGCCAAAGGGCGTGATCGACGACCACACCAGGCCGGGCTTGTCCGGGCCCAGGTCCTCGTAAGACAGGCCCAGGGCGGCCAGGCGGCCGGGCATTTCGCTTTCGACCACGATGTCGGCCGAAGCGACCAGCTTCCTGAAAAGGGCGGCGCCTTCGGCGCTGTCGAGATCCAGCGTCACGGATCGCTTGTTGGTGTTCATGAAAGCGTAGAACGCGCTGATGCCGGTCTCTTCGTCGACCGGCCGGACCTTGCGCATCGGGTCGCCGCCCGGGGGTTCGATGCGGATTACCTCCGCTCCCAGGTCGCAGAGCACTTTGGTGGCATAGACCGCATTGGTATCGGCCATGTCGATGACGCGTATCCCTTCCAGGGCACCGGGCGTCAGGGTATCTTCGTTCATGGCAATCATTCCTCCAGTTCGAACCAGATGTCCGACCACTCGCCGGCCGGATCATCCCTGAACACCACGCGGCAGCGGGCGCCTATCAAGGCCAGGCTTCCCGCCGGGTCGGTATTCGCGTTGCGCAGATATCCTCCCGTTGCGGTGCTGGCCCCGTCGAGCTGCACGAAAGCCACGATGTAAGGCGGCGTCGGCCCGCCCCACTTGGTGTGCGAAATCGTGAAAGTGCGTATGGTTCCGCCCGGGCCGACCTCAACGAACTCGTTGGCGTCGCGATAGCTGACTTCGCAATAGCTTTGCGGCGGGAATATCACCCGGTCGCCGCCTGCCACGCGCGTGCCCAATAGCCGCTTTTCCTTGAAAGCGTCGAACATGCGCTCGATCGCGGGATCGGCGCGGTAGCGCTGCGGAACATCCCACTGCGCATCGACGAACACGATGCCTTCCGGGTCCGGCTGTTTCTTTCGGGCCGGAGATGGACTGGTGCTTGCTTTGGTCTCGGTCATGATGCTTGCAACACCCCCACTTCGTGCGTCTGGAATGCGCCGGCGATGGCCGAAACGGCGGCATATGGCGTCGTCACCCGGACCTGGCGCGCTCCGGCTTCGCCGCGCAATTGCAAGACACTTTCTATGACGCGGATCAGGCCCGTCGAACTGATCGGGCTGCCGCAGCTGGCTCCGCCGGAAGGATTGACGGCAAGAGCGGAATCGCGATGGAAATGACCATCCCGGATCAGTTCGGCGGCATTGCCGCCCTTGTTGAGGCGCAAGGCCTCGATGCTCAGCAATTCGAGTATGCCGAAGGAGGCATAGACTTCGGCCAGCCCGATCTGTTGCGCGGGGTCCGTGACGCCCGCCATCGCATAGGCGCGGCGGGCGGCTTCGGCCAGGTCGGAGGCGTCGAAATAGGCGCTGTTCTCGGGCACCATGCGCGACCCCACGAACCGGCCGCCGGCATAGGATCCGAAGCCGGTTGCCGCGACCGGGCGGCGCGCGGGCTGAATGTTTTCGTCGCCGATCAGGATCGCGGCCGCGCCGCTGGAACGCGGCGAGCTGTCCATCCGCTTGATCGGCCAGGCAAGCACGGGCGATTCCAATACATCGTCGATCGTGATGGCCTGCCGCAGCTGCGCGTATTCGTTGAGCACGCCATTGCCGCGATTCTTGACGATCACGCCCGCCATGACGGCCTCGTCGAGCTCGTGCCTGGCCATGTAGACCGCCATCTGCGTGGCTGCCGACACGATGGCGTTGCGTACCACCTGCTTGTCGGTGAAGGGATCGTGCAGTTGGCCCAGCGCCCCGGTAAGACTAGGCACTTCGTCGGCCAGATCGGCCGCGACGATCAGCACCCGCTTCTTGCGCCCCGAGGCGACATACCCGCTGGCCAGGCGGAATGCGGTCAGGCCCGACGCCGCCAGCACATGGACCCGCCCCAGAAAGTTCTGCGCTCCCGGCAGGCCCTCGATGCCCCAGTATTGGGGCTCGTCCAGACCCAGCGGCGTGGTCGGCGACATGGCCAGAATCAGGCCGTCCACGTCGCGGGCCTCGACCCCGGCATCGGCGATCGCCTTGAAAGCGACATGGGAAAGCAGGTCTGCGTAGGTGTAGTCCGGAAGACGCGTGCGCATCGGGACCTGGGCCACACCCAGGATATGAGCGAGCGGGCGTGTCATTGCGCAACCTCCGCCTGCAGGCTGATCGCGGTGACATGCTGGCCCAGAGGCCCCGTGAGATCCACCACCAGGCCTTGCGCGCCCTTTCCGCCCGCGACCAGCCGCCGGCTCGTTTCGGCGACCCCGTAGAGCGCCGTTGCCTGGCCGAAATGCGCCGCGGCCCCGCCCCCGGAAGGATTGAATTCTTTCTGGGCCATGCTCTTGAACCCGAAAGGCGAGAGCGCGCGGATCTCTGCGATCGGCGTAGGCGCGGCCGCCTCGACGACGGCATACGTGTCTTTGCGCGCGCAAGCCCCGGACAGCGCCGATACCGCTTCCCCGACCCACTTGGCCGGATCGAGGCTGTCGTCTTCGGGAGAATAGCCACGCGAAACGCTCGCGAAGTCACGCACCCGCACCCCCCGCCTGGCGTCGCTGGCCGGCCGCAGCACGATTGCCGCCACGCCATCGCAAAAACCCGTTCTTGCCCAATCCGGGACGGCGCTCGCGCCGGCCGCGGCTGCCTTTCCCCAGGCGCGCATGGACATCTCTTGCACATAGGCCCGCAGCGCCGTTTCGTCCAGGCCGGACAGCACGCCGAGTTCATTGGCCTGCAAGGCAGCCACCACCGCAGGCGAAGCGCCGATCGGCCGCGCATGGAAGGGATCGGCCTGATTGCGCCGGGGATCGAAGCCGCCGTATCTGGTGGCCGCTCCCCAGCCCACCAGAAGCACGTTTTCCGCGCCTTGCGATTCGATCTGGGTAGCGGCCGCCGCCAGGCCATGGCCCGCGCTCGAGGGCACGTTCATATAGCGCCGGCCGTAGCTGCCGGCGACTTCGGCGCCGCTGGCCACCATGAGGCCATCCAGCGTGTCGCCGGCAACGGTGACGACGGAATCGATGTCCTGTATGGACATTCCACTTTCGTCCAGCGCGGTCAGCACCGCCTGCCTGATGACCACATCCATCCGGTCGTCGAAAGGCTGCCCGAGCCGGCAACCGCATCCGACGATCATTGCGCCGGGCTTCATCAGGCGGCCCTCCCGATGTCGGCCGGTTCGAACCACAGATCCACGCCCGTGCCGGCAGACTGCCCGTCGGCAAACCTGGCCGACAGGCGCAGCCCGCGCCGGCCCTGGACGCCGTTCAATCTGAGCAGCGCGAAGACCGGCTTGCGGGCGCCGTCGATGAGCACTCGTCCGAGCGTGAAATCTTCCAGTACCGGCTCGCCCGACCCCGCGGTCCATTCCGATGGCGCGAAGGCCAGCAATTCAGCCCCGGGGCCGAGCTCGACCCATTCGCCTTCGGCCCCCACGTCACGAGGCGGAACGCTGACGCGCGACGGCACCTCCGTGCGCCAGCCGACCAGGCGCCCCTGCGTCCGCAGCGCGGTTATATAGTGGCTTCCAAGACGTCCGGCCGAATGCCGAAACACCGGGTTCCAACGCTCTTCGAGAATTCGCCCCTGCTCGCTCACCGATTTTCTCCTCAGGAATGACAGTGCCCTACCGGCCCTGAAAGCGGGGCTTGCGCTTTTCCATAAACGCGGCCAGCCCTTCGGCCCTGTCGGCGGTATTGATCAGCGTGGCGCCGAGCTTCTGCTCCAGGTCGAGCGCGTCCGCCAGGGGCAACCCGGTGCCCATGCGCACGGCCTGCTTCAGCGTGGCAAGGCTGAGCGGCGCCCTGTCGGCGTATGCCGAGACCATGCGCAAGGCCTCGGCAAGCGCCTGGCCCTTGGCCGCCTTCCGATTGATCAGGCCGATGCGCCAGGCCTCTTCGACATCGATGGGCTCGGCGGAAAACAGGATTTCCAAAGCGCGCGCCATGCCCACGACGCGAGGCAGGCGCTGCGTGCCTCCGAAGCCGGGGATGGTTCCCAGGCGGGCGCTGGTGATGCCGAAGGTCGCCCCGGACCCCGCGACCCTCAAGTCGCAGCACAGCGCCAGCTCCAGGCCACCGGTCAGGCAATGGCCCTCGATGGCCGCCACGACCGGCAGTTTCAGGGTCTCCATCGTGTCGGTCATGCGCCGCAACGCGGCTTTCGCCTGTTCGCGCTCCTCGCCCGAACTGCGCGCGGCCTCTTTCAGATCCCGGCCCGCCGAGAAGAATTCCGGCCCGCCGGTCAGGATCACGCAGCGGATGTCGGCATCGGCCTGCGCCTCGATCAGCGCGTCGGTGACCTCGCGCATCATGAGGTGGCTGACCGCGTTGCGCTGCCCGGGCCGGTTGAACGTGATGATGCGCGACGCGCCGTCCGTGGCGACCAGTATCGTGGTGTGCGACATTGTCCGATCCCTGAATGCAGACGATGGCCGCCGTCAGCGTATCGCCGAGATGCCGGTGATCTCGCGCCCTTCGATCAGGGTCAGGATCTGGTTCGTGCCGTCGGGAATGGGCAGCATGCGGATGTCGCGATAGAGTTCTTCCAGGCCGAGCTCCGTGCTGATGCCCATCGCGCCGAAGACTTCCATGCAGAGCGAAACCGCCCTCGTGCAGGTGGCGATCGAATATCTCTTGGACATGGCGGAAAGGTGGACCTTGTCCGGCTCGTCGTTGTCGATGGCCTGCAGGGCCTTGTAGCAGAGCAGGCGGCTGGTCATGACCGCGGCCGCGGACTCGGCCAGCAGCTCCTGGACGAGCTGGAAGCCGCCGATCTTGCGGCCGAACATTTCCCGTTGGCCGGCATATTCCGTCGCGGCATCCAGCGCGCGCTGGGCCATGCCCACCGCGACCATGCCGAAGCCCGGACGCTGCAGCAGCCAGGTGTCCTGCAGCACCCGGGACGCCGTTCCTTCGCCGCCTATCACGTTCTTCGAAGGCACGCGGCAATTGTCGAAGATGGCCTCGCCCATCGCGCCTTGCCTGAGCCCCATGGTCGGGGTCTTGGAGGTGAAGAACGGCGACTCGCTCTGGTCGACGACCAGCCACAGCAGCCGGTTGTGGCCTTTTTCGTTCTTGCCGATCGAGGCCGCCGTCAGCATGATGTCGCAGTTGTAGGCCCCCGACACCCACATTTTGTGGCCGGTGACGAGCCAGTGGTCGCCGTCCTGCACGGCCCGGGTCTTGGCGCCGCGCGGGTCCGATCCCGATCCCGGCTCCGTCGTTCCCGACGCGCCCAGGATATCGCCGGCGATCAAGCCGGGCACATAGCGCTCGATCTGCTCTTCATTGCCGCCCATGCAGATGCGCAGCGCCGGCCCTTCCTGCCCGGCTATCCCGAAGGCAACCGAGGCCGGCATCATTTCGCGGATCAAGCCGTATTCCAGGGCGGACATGCCATTGCCGCCATGCCGCTCCGGGATGCGGACCGACGTCAGCCCCTGCGCCGCCGCGACCTTGACGAGCGCGCGCCGCTCTTCTTTGGGAAGAGGCTTGGCGGGATCGTTTCGCTTGAAGATGGGAATGATTTTTTTATCGACGACGGCCCTGACCGACTCTTGAAGCAGTCTTTGTTCACTGGTGAGTCTGAAATCCACGATGTCTCCTCTCTAGGTCGAAAGCTTGACCGTCGCTATCGCTTGCCAGCGAGTTTGTTATAACATTATAATAAGCGGAAATCGACTGTCAAGACATCGGTACAAACTTGGCTCGCCGAGGGGACACGGATGATGACCAAAGCAACGGCGCTCGAAGGCGTGGTCGTGATCGAAGCAGGCGGACGCGGCGCCGTTGCCGTGTGCGGCTCGCTTCTGGCGCAGATGGGCGCCACGGTCGTCGCGATCGAAACGCCGGGGCATTCGCCCAAGGCGGCCCATAGAGCGCACTACATGGCCGGCAAGCTGAGCTGGCGGCCGGATGGCGGCGACGCCAGGGACCGGGACATGCTGGCGCGCCTGCTCGCGCAAAGCGACATCGTTCTTGCCTCGAGCGATATCGACCCGGCCTGGCTGGCGCCGGACATGGCGCATCCCCGCAACGTCGTCTGCGACATCACGGCTCTTGGCCGGAATGCGGCATCGACGGACCATCCCTTGAGCGAAATGGAAGTGCAGGCCCTGTCGGGCATCATGGATACGACGGGCTTCCCTGAAGAAGACCCGGTGCCGATCCGCGTTCCCATCGTCGACGCCATGACCGGCGGCTACGCGGCCAGCGCGGTGCTTGCCGCGCACCGGATGCGGCGCCGGCAGGGTTCGGGCCAGGTGATCGACATAGCCATGTTCGACGCCGCGTTCGTCGCGCTGCGCTCCTTCCTCACTTCGGTGCTGACCAGCGCAGGCGGCGACCCTTCGCGCCTGGGCAACCGCCATCCCACCGTCCGGCCCTGGAATCTCTATCGGACGACCGACGGCTACGTCCTCATCTGCGCGGGCAACACCTACGCCATGTTCGAGCGCCTTTGCCGATTGATCGGCCGCGCCGATATCGCGCCGAAATATTCCACGATGAAATCCCGCGTGGCCGGAACCCCCGAGATCGACCCCGCCATCGAAGACTGGACGTCCCGGTTCAGTACGGCGGATTGCGTGGAAAGGCTGCTGGCGGTGGGCGTGGTCGCCGGGCCGCTCGTTCCGGTCGACGATTATCCACGCGAAGCCAATCTCGATTTCCGCGAAATGATCCTGCAAACCCGGGATCCCGTTTCCGGGCGGAGCCTGTTCGTTTCGGCTTCGCCGCTGCGCATGGACGCTACGCCCGGCGTGAACCTGCTGCGCATCCCGGGCATCGATGGCGATCGGGCCGAGGTCGAGCGCCTTTCGAGCCGGCTCGAGCCCGCGCCGGCTGCGGCTGCTTGCGCTTCCTCCGGCATGAAGCCGCTGGCAGGCGTCAGAATCGTCGAGTTCGGCCAATACACGACCGCGCCGTTGTGCGCGCGCGAACTCGCCCATCTGGGCGCGGAAGTGATCAAGGTGGAGCAACCCGCATCGGCGGAGCGGATCGACACGACCATAACGTTCCGGGCCACGAACGCCGGCAAGAAGATGCTGGCCATCGACTTGAAAAACGAGTCCGACGTAGAACTGCTGACGCGCCTGCTCGCAACGGCCGATGTGCTGCTGGAGAACCTGAAACCCGGAACCCTGGCCAAATTCGGGTTCACTCCGGAAGCGCTGCTGAAGATCAATCCGCGCCTGGTCTATTGCCCGGTCAGCGGCTTCGGCACGAAATCGCTTTATCCGACGCGCCCTGCCTTCGACATGGTCATCACCGCAATGGCCGGCTTCATGACCGTGCTCAGCGCCGATGGCAGGCCGCTGAAGTCGGGCATATCGACGGCCGATCTCATGGGGGCGATCATGGCCACCGCAGCCGTGCTCGCGGCGCTGGACCACGCGCAGCGCACGGGGGAAGGCCAGTTCATCGACCTTTCCATGCAGGATATCTGCGCCTGGCTGACGCAGACCGCCTGGAACAAGGCGCTGGACGGCCGCGTCGAGCCCGCGGTGATCAAGGCCTCCGACGGCTACGTTTTCGTTGAAGCCGGGCTGCCCGCCTTCCAGCAAGCCCGCGCGCGGTTTCCCGATCTGGTGCCGACGCAAGAGGCCGCGCTCGATCGCACGGTGGCCGACCTTACGGCGGCGCTGCCCCGCGCCGGGCTGCACGCGGTCCCGGTCCAGACCGTGCGCCAGGCCGCCATGATGCCCCACACGATCGAACGCAAGCTGTGGAGCCGAAAGCAGGAAGAAGGCATCACCGCCCCGATACTCGCCAGCCCCCTGCGCTTGCCGTCCACGCCCTCGAACATCGGGCGCCTGGCCTCGCCGATCGATCACGACCGTAAGGAAATCCTGGCGGAACTGGGATTGCCTCCGCCGATTGATCACTGATCACGCACGAGGGTGTTTCGCATTCAAACCAGAACACTGGAGACAGGAGAGCGGTCCATGAGCGATTTTGCCGACTATTCGACTCGCTATGAACGCGTCCGGATGCGCCGCGAGAATGGCATTCTCGAAATGGCCTTCCATACCAATGGCGGCCCGCTGCAATGGGGAAAGGCCGCGCACGAGGACCTGGAGCGCGCCTTCCTGGATGTCGGCCGCGACCGCGAGAACGAGGTCGTCATCCTGACCGGAACCGGGGACGAGTATTGCGGCCCTGCCGTGCAGCCCGGCGGCCAGGGCGGCCACCACAACCCCCGCAATCCGGTGACGGCGGAAGAATGGGACAAGCTGTGGTACTGGGAGGGCAAGCACCTCCTGATGAACCTGCTGAACATCGAAGTACCCGTGATCGCGGCGATCAACGGGCCGGCGGTCCGCCATCCGGAAATACCGCTGCTGTCCGACATCGTATTGGCCTCGGAGAACGCAACCATCCAGGATTCGGCCCACTTCAACGGCGGCCTCGTGCCCGGCGACGGCGTCCATGTCCTGTTCCCGCTGGTCATGGGAACGACCCGCGGCCGGTATTTTCTTCTGACGGGGCAGGTGCTCGATGCGAAGCAGGCGCTGGAGGTCGGGCTGGTGAACGAAGTCCTGCCCAAGGATCAATTGCTTGCCCGCGCCTGGGAATTGGCGCGGCAGCTGCGCGAGCGTCCTCCCCTGTTGCGGCGCTACACGCGCGTGATGCTCACCCAGGACCTGAAGCGCCGCATGCACGACCTGCTCGGCTATGGCCTCGCGATGGAAGGGCTGGCCGCCGTACAGAAGATATAGCGATGGCCCCGGCGATACTGAGCGGCGTCCTGGTATCCGAAATCGGCTTGCGCGGCGGCATTTCGGTGTGCGGCTCGCTGCTCGCCCAACTCGGCGCGACGGTCCTCTATTTCGAAACGCCGGGCGGGAAGGCCGGTGTCAGGACGCAATGCGCGGCCGGCAAACTCAGCCTCCTGTTGAAGGAAGACGGACATGACCGCGCGCTTCTCGAAGCGGCCGCGCTGCGCAGCGACGTCGTCCTGACATCGAGCGACATCGATCCGCCGCAATTCCACGTAAAGCACCCCGCCTCTCCCGCCAATATCGTTTGCGATCTCACGGCGACCGGGGCAACGGGGCCGATGCGAGGCCTGGGCCTGACGGAACTGCAAATCCAGGCGCTGTCCGGCATCATGGACACCACGGGTTTTCCGGACGGACCGCCCGTCGCCTGTTCGATCCCCATCACGGACATACTTGCCGGCACCTATTGCGCGGCCGCGGTGCTGGCGGCGCTTCGGGTGCGCCGGCTCCAAGGGATCGGGCAGACGATAGACATGGCCTTGCTCGATTGCGCGTTTGCGGCACTGGGCCCCTTTCTTTCGTCCGTGCTGACCACCGCACAGGGCGGCAAATCGCGGCTGGGGAACCGGCACCCCACGGTTGCGCCCTGGAATCTTTACCGCTCCCGTGACGGCTGGGTGCTCATCTGCGTGGGCAATAAAGGGCAATGGGAGCGGCTATGCGCCCTGATGGATCGGGCCGAACTGTCCACCCGGTTCGCCACGCAGGCGCAGCGCATGGAGAACGTTTCCATCATCGACGAGCACATCGGGCAATGGACGCGGCAGCACACCACCGCCGGCTGTATCGCCCGGCTCGTCGAGGCCGCCGTGCCGTGCGGGCCGATCGCTCCCATGGACTCGCATCCGCGTGAAGACAACCTCGCATACCGCGGGATGATCCGGAAAACACGCGATAACGCGTCCGGCGAAGAGGTGTTCGTTCCAGGATCGCCCTTGAGGATGAGCCTGACTCCGGGTTCGGCCCCGGGCGCCATTCCCGCGCCGGACCAGGACCGGCGCCAGATCGAGCGGCTCATTCCGGATCGCCCGCCTGGCGGGCCCGCGCCGGATCCGGCAAGATTGAAACCCGCGCTCGAAGGCATCCGCATCATCGAGATCGGCCAATACACCACCGCGCCGCTTTGCGCGCGGCAACTGGCTCACCTGGGCGCCGAGGTCATCAAGGTGGAACAGCCGGGGGGCGACGAATCGCGCACCTGGGTGCCCCACCTGGGCGGCCGGTCCGTCTCCTTCCAGTTGAACAATGCCGACAAGCGCAGCATCGTGCTGGATTTGCGCAGCGCCCAGGGCGTGGCCACGCTGCGCCAGTTGATCGGCACCGCCGATGCCCTGGTGGAAAACATGAAGCCGGGAACCCTGGCGAAGTTCGGTCTGTCGCCGGCGGAAATACTGCGGATCAATCCCCGCATCGTCTACTGCGCCATCTCGGGCTTTGGCGCGGACTCCCTTTACGCGAGACGACCGGCATTCGACATGGTGATCCAGGCCATGTCCGGCTTCATGGCATCGGTGAGCGACGGACCGGTGCCGCTGAAATCCGGAATCTCCACGGCGGACACGATGGGCGGCGAAATGGCCGTGGTCGCGGTGCTCGGCGCGCTGGAATTTCGCGACAAGACCGGCCTGGGCCAATATATCGATCTTTCCATGCAGGATATATGCGCCTGGCTGACCCATTCGGCCTGGAACGGCGCGCAAGCGCCATCCTCCGTTGGCCGGTTGATGGCCTGCAGCGACGGCTACCTGATGGTGTCCTCGTCCGCGGGCCACCTCGGGGATCCGGATTTCGGCGCCGAAATGAAGCGCCTCACGCGCGCCGAAGCCGCCGCCCGCCTGACGGCGCGCGGCCTGGATGCCGTGCCCGTCCTGAGCGTGCGCGAGTCGTCCCTATCGCCTCAGGTCCTGCACCGCCGGCTGTGGTTCACGATGCCGGACAAGGATGCGCAATGGCCCGTGCTGTCCAGCCCGATACGGCTGACCGCGACCCCTGCCCGCGTTTCCCGTCTGGCGCCGGCGGTGAACGCCGACGGAGACGATATCTTGAGCGGGATCGCTTCGCCGCGAACGCCCGTTCGAACACGGCAAAAAAACGCCCGGCCAAAGGCCGGGCATCCTTGACCGGGACGGCGCCCGGCCGGTACTGCGTGCGGATTACGAGTGGTAGGCCGACTCGCCGTGCGACGAGATGTCCAGGCCTTCGCGCTCTTCCTCTTCGGAAACCCGCAGGCCCAGCAGCGCGTCGGAGATCTTGTAGGCGATGAAGGCAACCACGCCCGACCACACGATGGTGACGATCACGCCCTTGAGCTGGATCCACACCTGCGCCAGGATCGGCGCCGAGCCGACGGTGCCGGCCACCCAGTCGGTGACCAGGCCGGGGCCGCCCAGCGACTGGGTATTGAACACGCCGGTCAGCAGCGCGCCCAGGATGCCGCCCACGCCGTGCACGCCGAACACGTCCAGCGAGTCGTCCGCGCCGAGGATCTTCTTGAGGCCGGTAACGCCCCAGAAGCACACCACGCCAGCCAGCACGCCGATCACGACCGCGCCCATCACGCCGACGTTGCCGGCGGCCGGGGTGATCGCCACCAGGCCGGCCACCACGCCCGAGGCGGCGCCCAGCATCGAGGGCTTGCCCTTGACGGCCCACTCGACGAAGGTCCACACCACCGCGGCGGCGGCCGTGGCCGACATCGTGTTGATGAAGGCCAGCGCGGCCGAGTTGTTGGCTTCCAGCGCCGAGCCGGCGTTGAAGCCGAACCAGCCCACCCACAGCAGCGAGGCGCCGATCATGGTCATGACCATGTTGTGCGGCTGCATCGCTTCCTTGCCGTAGCCGATCCGCTTGCCGATCACGTAGGCGCCGACCAGGCCGGCCACGCCGGCGTTGATGTGCACCACCGTGCCGCCCGCGAAGTCCAGCGCGCCCCACTGCCACAGCAGGCCGGCGGTGGAATTCAGCGCGTCGACCTTGGAGGCGTCGGTGTACGCATCCGGGCCGGGCCAGAACCAGACCATGTGCGCGACCGGGATGTAGGCGAACGTGAACCACAGCACCATGAACAGCAGCACGGCCGAGAAGCGGGCGCGTTCGGCGAACGAACCCACGATCAGCGCGCACGTGATGCCGGCGAAGGTGGCCTGGAAGGCGATGAAGGTGATTTCCGGCAGAGCGACGTCCTTGCTGAAGGTCGCGCCCGTGGAGAAGGCACCGGCCGCGGCGTCGAACACGCCTTTCAGGAACAGGCGATCGAAGCCGCCGAAGAAGGCGTTGCCTTCGGTGAAGGCCAGCGAATAGCCGTAGATGAACCACAGGACCACGATCAGCGAGAACGTGACCAGCACCTGCATCAGGATCGACAGCATGTTCTTGCTGCGGACCAGGCCGCCGTAGAACAGCGCCAGGCCCGGAACGGCCATCATCAGCACCAGCAGCGTGGATACGCTCATCCACGCGACGTCGCCTTTATCGATGGTGGGCGCGGCCAGGGCCGGCGCACCGTACATCAGGGCACCTGCGGAGAGCAGGCCCAGCAGGAGAGCAAAGCTTTTTTTCATTAGAATCCCCGGTCCTTATCAGAGAGCGTCTTTGCCGGTTTCACCCGTGCGGATGCGGATGACCTGCTCGAGCGGGAAAACGAAAATCTTGCCGTCGCCGATCTTGCCGGTCCGAGCGGAATTCTCGATGGCTTCCAGCGCGGCGTCCACCAGGTCGTCGTCGAGGGCGACCTCGACCTTGACCTTGGGCAGGAAATCGACCACATATTCGGCCCCCCGGTACAGCTCGGTATGGCCTTTCTGGCGTCCGAAGCCCTTGATCTCCGTAACGGTGATGCCCTGCACGCCGATGCCGGACAGGGCTTCCCGCACTTCGTCAAGCTTGAACGGCTTGATGATAGCTGTGATGAGTTTCATACGATCCCCACGATTGATGACGAGTCGGTACGTCTGCGGCCAAGCGGGCGCCCGCCCGCCCCGCCGCGGTCAGAACGATTTGCTCAGGCCGAGCACGGCGCCGAAGCGGCCGGCATCCTTGCCCTTGTTGGTGATAACCCAGTCCTTCTTGTTGGTGGTGACCAGCGACAGGCTGGCGGTCCAGCCGGACAGGTCCTTGGTCACGCCCAGCTTGTAGTCGACATAGCTGTTCAGGCCCGCCGGGTCGTTCTTGAGCTTCTGGTAGCCGATGTGGCCGTTGACACCCCAGCCGTCCTGCAGCGGGAACGACGCCGACAGGTCGACGTAGTAGTTGTTCTTGCTGTCGGGCGTGCCGAAGAAATCGCTCACGCCGTGCGAATACTTCAGCGTGAAGGGGCCGTATCCCACCGCGCCGTACAGCTCGGTGTTGTAGATCGTCCCGCCCTTGAGCGAGGTCGAGCCCGGATAGTAGTAATACAGCGCCCCGACATCGAAGCTGAAATCCTGATAGCCGAACTTATAGCCGCCGTAGAAGTCCATTTCGATGTTGCTGCCCGAATACAGGCCGCTATCGACGTTGGAGTTCCAGTTGCCCAGGTAGAAGCCGGATTTGTGGGCAAAGTCGAAGCCGCCCTGGATCGCGGGCTTCAGGTTGGTCTGGCTGAAACCGCGGAACCGGTAGTCGCTGAACAGCCCGGCGTTGCCGGTGAAGGTGTAATCGGGTTCCGGGGCCGTCTGGGCCAGCACCGGCGAGGAAGCACACAAAGCCAGAGCGGAAGCAAGCAGGGTCTTTTTCATAGTTAGTTCCGAAACAGGGTTTTAGCGGCTTGGCGGTTTGTCCAGACGCGTGCGGCGGCTGGGAATATGTGCCGGAAAGCCTGAAACAGGCTCCAACTGTTACCGAGCATTTCCCGTGCCAGGTTACAGACCGGCTGCCGCACCAACGGCGGGCATGCGGGGCGCCCAAAATGGTGCGCCAGCGCGGGCCGCGGGCAGGCCCGCACCAATCGACGGCATTCCGGCAATGGCCGGAACGGCCGGGGACGCGTGCGCCCCGGCGGGCCGGACTACACTGGAGGCCGATCACCCCATTTGCTTTGGCGGAGAAACACCATGAATCAACGCAGCGCCTGGTTCGACGATCTGCAGAAAAACCTGTCCGACCTCATCGCGCGCAGCCCGGCCGCCGACATCGAACGCAACGTGCGCGGCTTCATGGGGCAGGCGTTCACCCGGCTCGACCTGGTCACCCGGGAGGAATTCGACATCCAGTCGGAACTGCTGACCCGCACCCGCGTCAAGGTGGATGCGCTGGAGCGGGAGTTGCGCGCGCTGGAGGCGCGGGTGGCGGCGCTGGAGGGGCGCGAAGCGGCGCCGGAATAATGGCCGCGCGCGGACAATTCCGTCCGGCCCCCGTCTAGCGGCGGCGGAGGGCGGCGCGCCATACTCGTGGCCCGTCCCCGAGTTCCGCCGCCCATGACGCTCGCCATCCTCGCCAGCTGCGCACTGACCGGCCTCGACGCGCCGCCCGTGCGTGTGGAAGTCCACCTGGCGCCGGGCCTGCCGGCCTTCCATGTGGTCGGGCTGCCCGATGCCGGAGTCCGCGAAAGCCGCGAGCGCGTGCGCGCGGCGCTGTCCACCGGCGGCTTCGATTTCCCGGCCGGTCGCCTTACCGTCAACCTGGCGCCGGCCGGGCTGCCCAAGGAATCCGCCCGTTTCGACCTTCCCATCGCCATCGGCGTGCTGCTTGCCTCGGGCCAGATCGAGCTGCCCGGCTTCGCCGGCCGGCGCCGGGGTGACGATGCCGGCCCGCTTGCGCGGCTGGTGCTGGCCGGCGAACTATCGCTGACGGGCGCGCTGGTGCCGATCGCCGGCGCGCTGGCGATCGCGCTGTCGGTGGCCCGGCAACGGCCCGGGTCGGAACTGATCATGCCGTCGGCCAGCGCGGCCGAGGCCGCCCGCGTGCCCGGCGTGCGCGTGCTGGGCGCGGGTTCGCTGGCCGACGTGGTGGCCCACCTGGCGGGCACTGCCGCGCTGGCGCCGGCCCGGCCGGCGCCGGCCGC
>NZ_BAABFO010000020.1:0-93647 GCF_039541095.1 Pigmentiphaga soli | reverse complement strand
CGCCGCAAGCCCGCCAGGCTCCGGTCGAGCCCGTGGCCGCGGTGCCGCCGGCGCCCGCGCGCGGCGGCAGCAGGCCGGCCTCGGGCCGGAGCGGCGCCAAGACGGCGCCGCAGGCGGCCAAGCTGTTCGTGCTCGACACCAACGTGCTGCTGCACGATCCGTCGTCGCTGTTCCGCTTCGAAGAGCACGACGTCTTCCTGCCGATGATGACGCTGGAAGAGCTCGACAACCACAAGAAGGGCATCTCGGAAGTGGCGCGCAACGCGCGCCAGGTCAGCCGCCTGCTCGATTCGCTGGTCAACGGCGTGGAAGACATCGAGGCCGGCATCCCGCTCGACCGCCTGGGCAACCGCGACGCGCTGGGCCGGCTGCGGCTGCAGACCACGGTGATGGCCAACGTGCTTCCGGCCAGCCTGCCGGTGGGCAAGGCCGACAACCAGATCCTGGGCGTGGTGCGCGCGCTGCAGGAGCAATACCCGGGGCGCGAAGTCGTGCTGGTGTCGAAAGACATCAACATGCGCGTCAAGGCGCGCGCGCTGGGCCTGCAGGCCGAAGACTACTTCAACGACCGCGTGCTGGAAGACGCCGACCTGCTCTACACCGGCATCCTGCAGCTGCCCGACGATTTCTGGGACAAGCACGGCAAGGACATGGAATCGTGGCAGCAGGGCGGCAGCACCTTCTACCGCATCACCGGGCCGCTGTGCGCGCAGTTCTCGATCAACCAGTTCGTGTATTTCGAAGGTAGCCTGCCGCTGTACGCCCAGGTCAAGGAAGTGGTGGGCAAGACCGCGGTGCTGCAGACCCTGCGCGAATACACCCACAGCAAGAACAACGTGTGGGGCATCACGGCCCGCAACCGCGAGCAGAATTTCGCGCTCAACCTGCTGATGAACCCGGACTGCGATTTCGTTTCGCTGGTGGGCCAGGCCGGCACCGGCAAGACCCTGCTGGCGCTGGCGGCCGGGCTCACGCAGGTGCTGGAAACCAAGCGCTACACCGAGATCATCATGACCCGCGTCACGGTGCCCGTGGGCGAGGACATCGGCTTCCTGCCGGGCACGGAAGAAGAAAAGATGCTGCCGTGGATGGGCGCGCTGGAAGACAATCTCGACGTGCTCAACATGGGCGACGGCGAGCCGGGCGGCCACGGCGGCGACTGGGGCCGCGCGGCCACGATGGACCTGATCCGCTCGCGGGTCAAGGTCAAGTCGCTCAACTTCATGCGCGGCCGCACCTTCCTGAACAAGTTCCTCATCATCGACGAGGCGCAGAACCTGACGCCGAAGCAGATGAAGACGCTGGTCACCCGAGCCGGGCCGGGCACCAAGGTGGTCTGCCTGGGCAACATCGCCCAGATCGACACGCCCTACCTGACCGAAGGCAGTTCGGGCCTGACCTATGTCGTCGACCGCTTCAAGGGCTGGCCGCATTCGGGGCACGTCACCTTGCAGCGCGGCGAACGGTCCAGGCTGGCCGACTACGCAGCTGAAATACTCTGACCGCCGGCCCCCGGATCGATCGATCCGGGGGCCGCCAAGGAGCGCAAAGCCATGGCTGACAACGACATCGACCGCAGCGCCGCCGAAGCGCTGCACGCCATCTGGCACGCCGCGGGCGGCGCCGACGAAGCGCTCGGTGCGGTGGCGTTGACGGGCGCAGGCGACCTGTCGTCCGTCTTTGCCACCACCAGCCTGGCGGTGGCCAGCATCGCCGCGGCCGGGCTGGCGGTGGCGGAGCTGGCGGCGGCGCGCCATGGCGCCCTGCCGAGGTTGCGGGCCGACCGGCGGCTGGCCTCGTTCTGGTTCGCCGATTCGATCCGGCCGGACGGCTGGGCGCTGCCGCCGGCCTGGGATGCGGTGGCCGGCGACTATCGCTGCGCCGACGGCTGGATCCGCCTGCACACCAATGCGCCGCATCATCGCGCGGCGGCGCTGGCGGTGCTGGGCGTGCCGGCCGAACGCGAGCGCGTCGCGCAGGTGGTGGCCGGCTGGAGCGGCGAGGCGCTGGAAAGCGCCATCGTCGACAACGGCGGCTGCGCGGCGCAGATGCGCAGCCTCGATGACTGGGCCGTCCATCCGCAGGGCGCGGCGGTCGCCGCCGAGCCGCTGCTGTGGCGCGAAACCTTCGACGCGGCCACGCGCCCCGCATGGACGGTGCCGGCCGACCGGCCGCTGGCCGGCATCCGCGTGCTGGACCTGACCCGCATCCTGGCCGGCCCCACCGCCACCCGTTTCCTGGCGGGCTACGGCGCGACCGTGCTGCGGCTCGACCCGCCCGGCTGGGAAGAGCCGTCGCTACAGCCCGAGGTCACGCTGGGCAAGCGCTGCGCGCGCATCGACCTGCGCAGCGACCCGGGCCGGACCCTGTTCGAACGATTGCTGCGCGAGGCCGACGTGATCGTGCACGGCTATCGGGCCGACGCACTGGAGCGACTGGGCCTGGGCGCCGGACGCCGGCGCGAACTGAACCCGGGCCTGGTCGACGTCTCGCTCGACGCCTACGGCTGGACGGGCCCATGGCGGCGCCGCCGCGGCTTCGACAGCCTGGTGCAGATGAGCAGCGGCATCGCCGAGGCCGGCATGCGGCTGCGCGGCCGCGACGCGCCCACGCCGCTGCCGGTGCAGGCGCTGGACTGCGCCGCCGGCTACATCATGGCCGGCGCGGCGGTGCGCGGCCTGGCCGAGCGCCTGCGCGCCGGCAGCGGAAGCAGCGCCCGCGCCTCGCTGGCGCGCGTGGCCGCCACGCTGGCCGCGCTGCGCGCGCCCGACTGCGTCGAACGGCCGCAGCCGGCGCCCGCAAGTCAGGCCGACGTCGCCGGCACGATCGAGCACACGCCATGGGGCCCGGCCCGCCGCCTGCGGCCGCCGCTGGAACTCGACCGGGCCCCCATGCGCTGGGACCTGCCGGCCGCCAGCCTGGGCAGTTCGCCGGCGCAGTGGTAGCCCGGCCTGTCCGTGGACCGGACCGGCCTCGGCGGCACGCGGCGATTCGCCCGCTTGTGCGGCCCGACGGCCCCCGCCCGCGCAGCCGCGTCAGCATTCGCCTGCGCCGGCCAGGCGGGCTGCCCGGCGGTCCGGCAGACCATGCGGACCACCTGTCCCCGTCATCCAAATGAGTTAACCTAGCCGGATCGACCACGCGCCGGCCTACCGCCGAGGTCACCGCCTTGACCGCTTCGAATTTCCTGATCGCCGAACGCACCGACAACTCGTTCGCGGCCCTGCCCGCCGAGTTCTATACCCGCGTCCAGCCGCAGCCGCTGACCGACCCCTGGCTGGTCCACGCCAACCCCGACGCCGCCGCCTTGCTTGGGCTGTCGCCGGACGACCTCGCCACGCCGGAATTCCTGGCCGTGTTCTCGGGCGCCCGTGGCTTCCCGGGCAGCGACCCGCTGGCCGCCGTCTACAGCGGCCACCAGTTCGGCGTCTGGGCCGGCCAGTTGGGCGACGGCCGCGCGCTGCTGCTGGGCGAGGTGGTCGGCCCGCAAGGCCGCTGGGAAGTGCAGCTCAAGGGCTCGGGCCGCACGCCCTACTCGCGCATGGGCGACGGCAAGGCCGTGCTGCGCTCTTCGGTGCGCGAATACCTGGCCTCGGAAGCCATGCACGGCCTGGGCATCGCCACCACCCGCGCGCTGGCGCTGACGGCCTCCGACGAGCCGGTGATCCGCGAGGCCATCGAAACCGCCGCCGTCGTCACGCGGCTGGCGCCCTCTTTCGTGCGCTTCGGTTCGTTCGAGCACTGGGCCAGCGCCGGCCGCCCCGACCTGCTGCGCACGCTGGCCGACTACGTCATCGACCGCTTCTACCCCGAATGCCGCCCGGCGCCGGCCGGCGAGCCCGACGCGGCCGAAGGCCCGTACCGCCGCCTGCTGGCCGCGGTGGTGCGCCGCACCGCCGAACTGATGGCCGACTGGCAGGCGGTCGGCTTCTGCCACGGCGTCATGAATACCGACAACATGTCGATCCTGGGGCTGACGCTGGACTACGGCCCCTACGGCTTCATGGACGGCTTCGACGCCCACCACATCTGCAACCATACCGACGCCGGCGGCCGCTACGCATGGGATGCCCAGCCGGCGGTGGGCCACTGGAACCTCTACCGCCTGGCCGGCGCG
Source organism: Pigmentiphaga soli (assembly GCF_039541095.1). Lineage (NCBI taxonomy): Bacteria > Pseudomonadati > Pseudomonadota > Betaproteobacteria > Burkholderiales > Alcaligenaceae > Pigmentiphaga > Pigmentiphaga soli. The sequence continues at coordinate 89,530 of NZ_BAABFO010000020.1, read as the reverse complement.
CTGCTGCCGCTGCTGGGCGGCGAAGACGCCGCCCGCGCGGCGCTCGACGGCTACGAGGCGGCCTTCCTCGGCCGCTTCCACCGCAACATGGCGGCCAAGCTGGGCCTGCTCGAATGGACGGACGCCGACGCCGAACTGCTGGCCTCGCTGCTGACCGTGATGCACCACAACCGCGCCGACTTCACGCTGGCTTTTCGCCGCCTGGCCGCGGTGGAACGCGAACCGCGGCCGCAGGCCGGCAGCGTGCGCGAAACCTTCGAAGACCTGTTCGCCGACCGCGACGCGGCCGGCCGCTGGCTGAACGACTACCGCGCCCGCCTGGCGCGGCAGGCCGAGCCCGACGCCGCGCGCGCGGCCCGCATGAACCGCGTCAACCCGCTCTACGTGCTGCGCAACCACCTGGCCGAACTGGCGATCCGCGCCGCCCGCCAGCGCGACCCGTCCGAAATCGACCGCCTGCTCGGCCTGCTGCGCGACCCGTACACCGAGCGCCCCGGATCCGAGGCCTACGCGGCCCTGCCGCCCGACTGGGCCGGCTCGCTCGAAGTCAGCTGTTCTTCCTGATGAGGTGTTCTGCCATGCCACCGCCCAAAGTGACCAAATCCGATGCCGAATGGCGCACGCTGCTCACCCCGATGCAGTATGCCGTGGCGCGCGAGAAAGCCACCGAACGCGCGTTCACCGGCCAGTTCTGGAACCATCACGAACCCGGCATCTACCGCTGCGTGGCCTGCGGCACGCCGCTGTTCGCGTCCGACACCAAGTTCGACTCGGCCTGCGGCTGGCCCAGCTATTTCGCGCCGCTCAATCCTGAAAACGTGCGCGAGGAGCCCGACACCAGCCACGGCATGATCCGCACCGAGGTGCTGTGCAACGTGTGCGACGCCCACCTGGGCCATGTGTTCGACGACGGCCCGCCGCCCACCGGCCGCCGCTACTGCATCAATTCCGTCTCGCTCCGGTTCGAGCCGTTCAGCGAACCGTGAACGATTCCTTCCCCTTTCTCCAGGCATCCCGATGAAACTGCTGTTCGACCTGTTCCCGCTGCTGCTGTTCTTCGCCGCGTTCAAGTTCGCCGGCCTGTACGCCGCCACCGGCGTGGCCATCGCGGCCAGCGTGGCCCAGATCCTGTGGCTGGTGGCGCGCCGCCGGAAGATCGAGCCGATGCACTGGATCAACCTGGCCATCATCGTCGTGTTCGGCGGCGCCACGCTGTTCCTGCACGACGAAACCTTCATCAAGTGGAAGCCGAGCGTGCTGTACTGGCTGTTCGCCGTGCTGCTGGGCGGCGGCCAGTGGGTGCTGCGCCGCAATTTCCTGCGCGCGATGCTGGGCGGCCAGCTGAGCCTGCCCGAGGCCGTCTGGGGCCGGCTCAACACCGCGTGGGTCATCTTCTTCACCGCCGTCGGCGCGCTCAACCTGTACGTGGCCTACCACTGGCCTACCGACGTCTGGGTCGACTTCAAGGTATTCGGCATCTTCGGCATGCTGCTGCTGTTCGTGGTCGCCCAGTCGTTCTACCTGGGGCGCCACCTGCAGGACGGAGAAACCGCCGCCGAGGCGGCCAAGGCCGAAACCGACGCCGGCGCGGAGCGGTCGTGACGGCGGCGCGCATCGCGCAATTGCGCGAACGGCTCGCGGTCCTGGCGCCCAGCCGGCTCGACATCGGCGACGACTCGCACCTGCATGCCGGACACGCCGGCGCGCAGGGCGGCGCGGGGCATTACCGGGTCCGCATCGTCAGCCGCCAGTTCGAGGGCCTGTCACGCTTGGCGCGCCATCGGCTGGTGTATGATCGGCTGGCTGATTTGATCCCCAGAGAAGTTCACGCCCTGGCGCTGCAGGCGCTGACCCCCGAAGAAGATTCCGCCAAAAACTGAGACCGGTCCGCGCTGCGGGCCCCTCCTTTCGATACTCAAGGATTTCCGTAAATGAAGCGTGTTTTGATGCTGGCCGCTGCGCTCGCCGTGGCCGTTCCCGCATTCGCCCAGAACGCCGCCGTGGTCAACGGCCGGGCGATCCCGTCGGCGCGGGTGGATCAGTTCGTCAAGCTGCTGACCAAGCAGGGCCAGCCCGACTCGCCCCAGCTGCGCGACCAGATCCGCGAAGAGCTGATCAACCGCGAAGTTTTCCTGCAGGAAGCCGACAAGCGCGGCATCGCCAAGCAGCCCGACGTCCAGGCCGAGATCGACCTGGCCCGCCAGAGCGTGCTGATCCGCGGCCTGTTCAACGATTACCTGGACAAGAACCCGGTTACCGACAAGGACGTGCAGGCCGAATACGACCGCGTCAAGGGGGCCCAGGGCGACAAGGAATACCACGCGCGCCACATCCTGGTCGAACAGGAATCCCAGGCCCGCGACATCATCGCCCAGCTCAGGCAGGGCGCCAAGTTCGAAGACCTGGCCAAGCAATCCAAGGACCAGGGCTCGGCCGCCAAGGGTGGCGACCTGGACTGGGCGCCGGCCAATACCTACGTAAAACCGTTCGCCGACGCGCTGGTCGCGCTGAAGAAGGGCGAAGTCACCCAGAACCCGGTGCAGACGCAGTTCGGCTGGCACGTGATCGAGCTGGAAGACGTGCGCGATGCGCAGTTCCCGCCGCTCGACCAGCTCAAGCCGCAGATCGAGGAATCGCTGCGCCAGACCAGGCTGCGCGATTTCCAGACCAGCCTGCGCGAAAAAGCGCGGATCCAGTAAATCCCCACCCGCCTTGCGCGGGTGGCGTGCCGACGCCGGACAGCCGCGAGGCTGTGCCGGCGTCGTTCTTTCTTGGGCTCCGGCGCCCTCGGAACCGGCCGTACGCCGCCCCTCGCCGAGGGCCTCTCCCAGGCGGCCGCGATGCATTTGTTGTTGGATTTCACCAACACGAAACGCCGCTGACATCACGTCGCAATCTCAACAATAAGGGTTTACCTGCATTGCCAATCAAAGCCGCTCTTGCAGGTCATCCATAAGCCAGAAAACCCGGCCATTCCCTTACAGGAAACCCCGTACCGATATTCGCCCGGCATGCATCGTGAACCGATGTCTCGAAGCCGCAAAGTTGCAGGAACGTAACAAATGCGGGGCCGAGGTGCCCGGGGTATTTATTGCACCGTAATTAAACGATTGGCGAGCGCAGGGCTTTTCTGGTGAAATCCTTTCAGATTTCTGCACAGCCAGCACGATGGCTATAGAAATCGAGAGCAGGCCGGGGGGAATCGTACATATCGAAAGACTCGCGCTACCGGGTTTTCCGACATGCCCTGCCGTCTAATCGTGTCCCTCACTCCGCTGGAGACCCATTTAAATGAAGAAGACCCTTCTTGCCGCCGCGCTGCTGGCCGGCTTTGCAGGCGCGGCCCAGGCCCAGAGCAGCGTGACGCTGTATGGTGTCGTCGACGGTGGTTTCAACTACCGCAAGACCGACGGCAATTCGACGAAAGGTATTGATAGCGGCCTGCTGGGCCAATCGCGCTTTGGTTTCCGTGGCCAGGAAGACCTCGGCAGCGGCCTGAAGGCGATCTTCTTGCTGGAATCCGGGTTCAATTCGGATGATGGCGGCCTGGCCACCTACGGCAACGCCTCCACCAAGATCTTCGGCCGTGCCGCCTACGTCGGCCTGGAAAGCGCCACCGCCGGCCGCCTGACCTTCGGTCGCCAGACGAACATGCAGTTCACGTGGGCCGGCCCCATCGTGAACCCGTTCGGCCTGAGCTGGAGCACCGCCCAGATCGGTTCGACGTTCTCGTATAACGACGCGGAATTCGGCGGCAACAGCAGCCGGATCGACAACTCGGTCTACTACTACTCGCCCAGCTTCAGCGGCGTCCAGGCCGCCGTCGGCTACAGCTTCGCTGCCAACAGCGAAACCACCGGCAACGAACGCGCGGGCACCAGCAACAACGACCGTCTGATCGACGTCGGCCTGAAGTACGAAGGCGGTCCGCTGAAGGCCGTCGCCACGTACCAATACCTGAACCCGACGGACACCATCGCCAACAACGGCAAGCCCCAGGCCTTCACGGTTGGCGCCAACTACGACTTCGGCGTGGTTGCCGTCTACGCCGGCTACAACAAGACCAAGAACATCCGCAACGGCAGCTACAACGGCTCCGCCGGCTTCGCGACTCCGACCCGCAACGACGACAACGCCTACACGGTCGGCGTGTCGGCGCCGGTCGGCCCGGGCAAGGTCCTGGCCGCCTACCAGCGCGCCACCAAGTCGGACGTCAAGCTGTGGTCGGTGGGCTATCTGTACGGCCTGTCGAAGCGTACCGATCTGTACGCCTTCTACGCCGATGCCGACAAGCACAACTTCACGCTGGACCACGATTACAGCGATCGTCAGTTCGCGCTGGGCATCCAGCACCGCTTCTAAGCAAGAAAGGCCGGTATCAACCGGCCCCTCCGGAATGCCCTCGTGGCATTCCGTCGCCGAAAGCGATATGCCCCCCGTTAATCCGGGGGGTATTTTTTTGCCTCGGATCGGGAAATACGTCGGCCATCCGTCATATTGCGGCGCAATATCGATACGCTACCGAAGTCATATAGAAGCCGCCCGTCGCGCAATTGCGCGCATTAACTGCGCAGCATTTCCGGCAATATGCAGCACGAAACAAAACGCCCCGTGAAAACACGGGGCGCCATGACAGGCCAAAAACCGGGCTAACCGACTCAGCCGACCCAGACCCTCGCATTGCGGAACATCCGCATCCACGGCGAAAAATCGCCGCCCGAATCGGCCTCGCCCCAGCGCGCCGGCGCCCACGACATCTGCACATTGCGGAATACCCGCTCGGCGTGCGGCATCATCGCGGTGAAACGGCCGTCGGCCGTGGTGACGGCAGTCAGGCCGCCTGCGCTGCCGTTGGGATTGGCCGGATAGGCTTCGGTGCGATGGCCGCGGTTGTCCACGTAGTGCAGCGCCGCCGCCACCGCCGCCGGGTCGCCCTGGCGCGAGAAGTCGGCATAGCCTTCGCCGTGCGAGACGACGATCGGCGCGCGCATGCCGGCCATGCCCTGGAAGAAGATGGACGGCGAATCGGCCACCTCGACCAGCGACAGCCGGGCCTCGAACTTTTCAGAGCGGTTGCGCGTGAAGCGCGGCCAGGCCTGGGCGCCGGGAATCATAGGCGCCAGCGCGGCCAGCATCTGGCAGCCGTTGCACACGCCCAGCGCGAAGGTGTCGCCGCGCCCGAAATAGGCGCCGAACATCGAGGCCAGCCGCTCGTTGAACTGGATGGTGCGTGCCCAGCCCTCGCCGGCGCCCAGCACGTCGCCGTAGCTGAAGCCGCCCACGGCCACCAGCCCCTTGAAGTCGGCCAGGTCGACGCGGCCGGCCAGCAGGTCGGTCATGTGGACGTCCCAGGCGGCGAAACCGGCGCGGTCGAAGGCGTAGGCCATCTCGACCTGGCTGTTGCAGCCCTGCTCGCGCAGGATCGCCACGCGCGGCCGGGCGCCGGTGGCGATCATCGGCGCGGCCACGTCGAGCTGCGGGTCGAACGCCACGCGCGGCGACAGGCCCGGATCGCCGGCGTCGCTCCAGGCGTCGAGTTCGGCCTGGGCGCAGCCGGGATGGTCGCGCCGCGCCATGACGCGGTGGCTGACCAGGCTCCATTCGCGGCCCAGCTCGGCGCGCGGGCGCACCCAGATCTTCTTGGCGTCGCGGTAGAACTCGATCTCGTCGCGATCATTGAGCGAACCGATCACGTGCGAATGCGCCGACAGCCCGGCGCCGCGCAGCACTTCCATCACCGCGTCGCGGCTGGCCGCCGGCACCTGGATCACGGCGCCGGCCTCTTCGGCGAACAGCGCCTTCAGGGTCAATTCGTCGCGCTGCACCGAGACCTGCTCCGGCCGGATGCGGAAATCGCCCCAGTCGGCCGCATAGGGGTCGAGCGTGAGCATGTCGAGGTTGATCGACACGCCGGTGTGGCCGGCGAAGGCCATCTCGCACACAGTGGCGAACAGGCCGCCGTCGGAGCGGTCGTGGTAGGCCAGGATCACGCCGCTGTCGGCCAGCGTGCGGACCGCGGCGAAGAAGGCGCGCAGCTCGAGCGGCGCGTCGATGTCGGGCACGGTCTCGCCCACCTGGCCCGCCACCTGCGCCAGAATCGAACCTCCCAGCCGGTGGCGGCCGCGGCCGAGGTCGATCAGGATCAGCACGGTGTCGCCCTGGTCGGTGCGCAGCTGCGGCGTCAGGCTGGCGCGCACGTCGGCCACCGGCGCGAAGGCGGTCACGATCAGCGAGACCGGCGCCAGCACCGAGCGCCGCTCGCCGTTTTCGTCCCAGGCGGTGCGCATCGACAGGGAATCCTTGCCTACCGGGATCGACAGGCCCACTTCGCGGCACAGCCGGCTGACGGCGTCCACCGTGTCGTACAGCGCGGCGTCCTGGCCCGGCTCGCCGCAGGCGGCCATCCAGTTGGCCGACAGCTTGACGTCTTCCAGCCGCGCCACCGGCGCGGCGGCCAGGTTGGTGATGGCCTCGGCCACGGCCATGCGGCCCGAGGCGGGCGCATCGATCACCGCCAGCGGCGTGCGCTCGCCCATCGCCATCGCCTCGCCGCGCACGCCGCGGTAGTCGGCCAGCGTGACCGCGCAATCGGCCACCGGCACCTGCCACGGCCCGACCATCTGGTCGCGCGACGACAGGCCGCCCACGGTGCGGTCGCCGATGGTGATCAGGAAGGTCTTGTTGGCGACCGTGGGATGGCGCAGCACGCGCAGCGCGACGTCGGACAGGTCCAGGCCGACCAGGTCCAGCGGCTCGCGCACCGGCGGCGTGCGGACGACGTCGCGCTCCATGCGGGGCGCCTTGCCCAGGATCACGTCGATCGGCACATCGACCGGGCGAGGCGCGTGCCCCGCCTGCCCCAGCCCCGCCTGCCCTTGTTCAGCCAGCCCCTGCGTGGCCACGCCCGGCGCCGGCAGGTCGCCAGCAGGCAAGCCTTCGCCGTCGACCACGCGCAACTGGCGTTCTTCCGTGGCCACGCCCACCACCGCGTACGGACAGCGCTCGCGCCGCGCCAGCGCGTCGAAGCGTTCCAGGTCCTGCGGCAGGATGGCCAGCACGTAGCGCTCCTGCGATTCGTTGCACCAGATCTCCGCCGGCGACAGGCCGCTTTCTTCCAGCGGCACCCGCTTCAAGTCGAACACCGCGCCGCGGCCGGCGCCGTCCACCAGTTCGGGGAAGGCGTTCGAGAGCCCGCCGGCGCCCACGTCGTGGATCGACAGAATGGGGTTGGCCTGGCCCGATTGCCAGCAGCGGTCGATCACCTCTTGCGCGCGGCGCTGGATTTCCGGATTGCCGCGCTGCACCGAATCGAAATCGAGATCGGCCGTGTTGCTGCCCACCCCCATGCTGGAGGCGGCGCCGCCCCCCATGCCGATGCGCATGCCCGGCCCGCCCAGCTGGACCAGCAGCGCGCCCGGCGGCAGCGGGTTCTTGTGGGTCAGGCCGTCGTCGATGCTGCCCAGGCCGCCGGCGATCATGATGGGCTTGTGGTAGCCCCAGCGCAGGCCGCCGGCATGCTGTTCGAAGGTGCGGAAGTAGCCGAGCAGGTTGGGCCGGCCGAATTCGTTGTTGAAGGCGGCGCCGCCGATCGGGCCTTCGATCATGATCGACAGCGGCGAGGCGATGCGGTCGGGCGCGCCGTGGGGCGCGTTTTCCCACGGCTCGGGCGCGTCGTCGAAACGCAGGTGCGACACGGTGAAGCCGGTCAGGCCGGCCTTGGGCTTGGAGCCGCGGCCGGTCGCGCCCTCGTCGCGGATCTCGCCGCCGGCGCCGGTGGAGGCACCCGGAAACGGCGAGATCGCGGTCGGGTGATTGTGCGTCTCGACTTTCATCAGCGTGTGCACGGTGGCGTCGCGGCCGGCGTATTCGCGCGACGGGCCGTCGGCCGGCGCGTGGAAGCGCTGGGCCGGGCCGCCCGCCATCACGGCGGCGTTGTCGGAATAGGCGACCACGGTGCCTTCGGGCTGCGCGGCGTGGGTGGCGCGGATCAGCCCGAACAGCGTGTCGGGCTGGTCGGCACCGTCGATCTTCCAGCGCGCGTTGAAAATCTTGTGGCGGCAGTGTTCGCTGTTGGCCTGCGCGAACATCATCAGCTCGACGTCGGTCGGATCCCGGCCCAGGCCGGCGAAGGCCTCGGCCAAATAGGACACCTCGTCGGCCGACAGCGCCAGGCCCATCGCCGCATTGGCCTCGACCAGCGCGTGCTCGCCGCGCGCCAGCACCGGCACGGTCTGCATCGGCTTGCCGGCCACCGTCGCGAACAGCGCCGCGCCGTCGAAATCGCCGTCGACCACGGTCTCGGTCATGCGATCGTGCAAGGCATCGGCCAGTTGCGCCAGTTCGCCGGCCGGCGGCGGCTTGGCGCCGCCGAGCAGGCCGCGGCGGAACGCCAGCGTGTACAGCACGCCACGCTCGACCCGGCGCACCTGCTGCAGGCCGCAGTTGTGGACGATGTCGGTTGCCTTGCTGGCCCAGGGCGACAGCGTGCCCAGGCGCGGCACCACCAGCAGCGCGCGGCCGCCCGGCGCGGCCTCGGCGGCCGGGTCGCCATAGTCGAGCAGGCGCTCCAGGCGCCTGGCATCCGCGTCGGACAACGGCGCGTCGGAGGCGACGAAATGCACGTAGCGGGCCGAGACGTCGGCCACCGCGGCATGGCGCTGCTGCAGCTGTTGCAGCAGGCGGTCGCGGCGGAAGGAGGAAAGGGCGAGGGGGCCGGTCAGGCGCAGGATGGAGGCCACGATGGGGATGGGAAATGATCCGGTTGGGACTGATCCCGGATTTTACTGCGATGCGGCGAAGGCCGGCGGCGGGCGCCCACGAGCGGGCGCGGCAGCCGGCAGAGTCCAGCGCCGGCGCCCCGCGGTTGCGCGGCGCCGGCGGCGCGCGCAAGAATGGCGGTCATGAACGCCCCTCACCGATTGCTGAGAACCGCGGTTGTCCGCGCGATCGAAACATCCGCGGCCGCGGCGCTGCCGCCACAGGAACTGATGCGCCGCGCGGCGCAGGCCGCTGCGCGCCGCGTGATGGCGCGCTGGCCGGCGCAGCGCGTGGCCATCCTGTGCGGCCCGGGCAACAACGGCGGCGACGGCGCCATGCTGGCCGCCTGCCTGCACCGGCTGGGCCGCGCGGTCGAGGTCTGGCGCCTGGCCGGCGGCCGCGAGCCGGCGGACGCCGCCCAGGCCTGGCGCGAATGCCCGCCGCAGCTGCTGCGGACGGGCGATCCCGATACCGGCGCCCTGCCCGCCGACCGTTCGCTGCTGATCGTCGACGCCCTGTTCGGCATCGGGCTGGCGCGCCCGCTGCCGCCCCAGGCGGCGCAGTGGGCGGACTGGGCCAACGCCCACCCGGGCGACGTGCTGGCGCTCGACGTTCCCAGCGGCCTGGACGCCGACACCGGCGCGGCGCAGCCGCACGCCATCGTGGCCGCCGAAACACTGACCTTCATCGCCGACAAGCCCGGCCTGCATACCCTGGCGGGGCCGGACCATGCCGGCATGGTCCACGTGGACGACCTCGGCCTCGGCCACACCGATGCGATCGGCTTCGACGCGCCCGGCCTTGTCACGTCCGGCCTAGGCGCACTGACCGGCCCCCGCGACCACCCCGCGCTGTTCGCGCCGCGTCGGCAGGACACCCACAAAGGCTCGTTCGGCACCGTCGGCATCCTGGCCGGCGCCCCCGGCATGACCGGCGCGGCGCTGCTCGCGGGCCGGGCGGCGCTGCGCGGCGGGGCCGGCAAGGTGCTGGTGGGGCTGGCCGAGCGCGAGCCCGCCCTGCCCTGCGATCCGCTGCAGCCCGAGCTGATGCTGCGCAGCGCCGACTCGCTGCTGGACCATGGAGAACAGCTGGGCGTGACGGCGTGGATCGCCGGCTGCGGCCTGGGCGACTCCCCCCACGCCGAAGCCTGGCTGACCCATCTGCTGCGCACGATGCCCGCCGTCCCGCTGGTACTGGACGCCGATGCCCTGACGCTGATCGCCCGCAGCGCCGGCCTGGCCTCGCAGTTGGCCGCCCGCGGCGGCGCCCGCGTGCTGACGCCCCATCCGCGCGAAGCCTCGCGGCTGCTCGGCGCCGACACGGCCGCCGTCCAGGCCGACCGCATCGCGGCCGCCTGCGAGATCGCCCGCCGCTTCCGCGCCTGGGCCGTGCTCAAGGGCGCCGGCAGCGTGGTCGCGTCGCCGGAAGGCGGCTGGACGATCAACGGCAGCGGCAATCCCGGCCTGGCCACCGCCGGCACCGGCGACGTGCTGGCCGGCCTGCTCGGCGCCCTGCTCGCCCAGGGCCTGGACGCCGCCTCCGCCGTGCGCGGCGGCGTCTGGCTGCATGGCGCGGCGGCCGATGCGCTGGCGGCGCGCGGCGTCGGCCCCATCGGCATGACGGCCGCGGAGGTGATCGACGCCGCCCGCGCGCTGCGCAACGGCGGGGGGATACCGAAGCCGTATCGCGGCAAACAAAAATGATATTGGCGGCCCGGACCGCGCCGCTCTAGACTCCTCGAAAAAGAAGGGGAGACGACATGCAGCAGACAGCCGCGGACCAGCCGCTGGTCCAGGGAACCGAACATTGGGCCTACAAGGGCGACATCAAGCTCTTCCTGTGGGCGAAAAAACGCGTGCCCGGTACCGGATACAAGGGCACCATTCTCTTCATCCATGGTTCGTCGTGGTGCTCGCAGCCCACCTTCGACCTGTACGTGCCCGGCCGTCCCTATTCCTCGGTGATGGATTGGTTCGCCGCCCGCGGCTTCGACAGCTGGTGCCTGGACAACGAAGGCTACGGCCGCTCGGACAAGCACCGCGACATCAACTTCGGCATCGAGAACGGCGCCGAAGACCTGGTGGCGGCCACCGACTACATTCTCGAGCACGACAAGCTGCAGCAACTGCTGCTGTACGGCGTGTCTGCCGGAGCGCTGAAATGCGCGCTGTTCAGCGAGCGCTTTCCGGAGCGGGTGGCGCGCCTGGCGCTGGATGCCTTCGTATGGACGGGCGAAGGCAGCCCGACGCTGGCCGAACGCCGCAAGACCGTGCCGCAGCTGCAGAAGAGCAATCGCCGGCCATTCACCCGCGAAGTGATCCAGGCCGTATTCGACCGCGACCTGCCCGGCGCCGCCGAGCCGGACATGATCGAGGCCTTCGCCCAGGCCGCGATGGCGCTGGACACCAGCGTGCCCACCGGCACCTATCTCGATATGTCGACCAAGCTGCCGATGGTCGACCCGGCCCGCGTCACGGTGCCGACCATCATCATGCGCGGCCAGTACGACGGCATCGCGGCGATCGACGACCTGATCGAGTTCTTCCGCCGGCTGCCCAACCCCGACAAGCATTTCGCCCATATGCCGGGCGTGGCGCACGCCAGCTTCCAGCAGACCAACTACCTGCTGGTCTACGACGTGCTGCACGCCTTCTTCAGCCAGCACGCGCCGGTCTTCCGCGGCTGAAGGCGGCCGCGCCGTCGCCGTCGCGGTCCGCGGCAGGCCGTCCCGTGCGCGGACGGCGACGGCGAAACACGAACAAAACGAGGGGGGAGACGACATGCAGCAGATGATCCGGTCCATGGCGGCGGCATTGTTGGGCGCCGCCCTGCTCGCGCCCGCCGGCGCCAGCGCGCAGGCCAGCTATCCGGCCAGGCCGGTGCGCCTGCTGGTGGGCTTTCCGCCCGGCAGCGCGTCCGACGTGGCGGCGCGCATCGTTTCGCAGAAGCTCGGCCCGCTGCTGGGCCAGACCGTGGTGGTGGAGAACCGCCCGGGCGCCAGCAGCAACATCGCGGCCAAGGCCGTGGCCGACGCGGCGCCCGACGGCTACGTGCTGTTCTTCAGCACGGTCGCCAACGTCATCAATACCGCGGGCCGCGGTTCGCAAGTGGTCGACATCGGCACGCAGCTGACCCCGGTCGGCATGATCGGGGCCGTGCCCAACATCCTGGTGGTCAACCCGTCCCTGGGCGTGGATACGCTGCCGGCCTTCATCACCCTGCTCAAGTCCCGGCCCGGGCAGGTGGCCTACGGCAGTGCCGGCACCGGAACGGCGCTGCACATGGCGGCCGAGCTGTTTTCGATGATGGCCGGCGTCAAGATGCTGCACGTGCCCTACCAGGGCAGCGCGCCGGCGGTGACCGACCTGGTCGGCGGCCAGACGCAGGTCATGTTCGCGCCGGCCTCGACGGTGCTGCCCTTCGTCAAGTCGGGCAAGCTCAAGGCCATCGCCTCTACCGGACTGCGCCGCACGGATTCCGCGCCCGACTTGCCGACCATCGACGAACTGGGCCTGAAAGGTTTCGAGTCCACCGTCTGGTACGGCATCGAAGGCCCCCCCGGCCTGCCCGCCAACGTGACGGCAACGCTGGAAAAAGCCATCCAGACGGCCGCCGCCGATCCCGACGTGCAATCGCAGTTCAAGGCGCAAGGCATCGAAAGCAACGTGCAGGACCATGCGGCCTTCGGCGCCTACATCCGCAGCGAAACCGAGAAATGGACCAACGTGGTCAAGGCCTCGGGAATCAAGCTGGAATGACTGGCCGAGGCCGCGGCGAGGGCCTCGTGCCCGGCGGCCGCGGCCGCACCAGGACATCGGCCCGCGCCGGCGGGCGGGCCATCAGGCCGCCGCCAGCGCCGAATCGGCCACCAGCCTGCCGCCGGCGATCACCAGCTGGCGGGCGCAGCGCCGGGCCAGCCCGGGATCGTGGGTGACCAGCAGCAGCGTGGTGCCGCGCTCGCGGTGCAGTTCGAACATCAGGTCGATCACGGCCTGGCCGGTGGCCGAGTCGAGGCTGCCGGTGGGTTCGTCGGCGAACAGCAGGTCGGGCCGCACCACGAAGGCCCGGGCCAGCGACACGCGCTGCTGCTCGCCGCCCGACAGCGTGCGCGGATAGTGCGACAGCCGCTGCCCCAGCCCCACGCGCTCCAGCATCCGCGTGGCCGCCTCGCGCGCCGGCCGGCCCGCCAGTTCCAGCGGCAGCATCACGTTTTCCAGCGCGGTCAAATGCGGCAGCAGTTGGAAGGACTGGAACACGAACCCCACGTGCCGGGCCCGCAGCCGGGCGCGCTCGTCTTCGTCGAGCCGGTACAGGTCGTGCCCGGCCAGCTCCACCGTGCCCGAGCTCGGCACGTCCAGCCCCGCCAGCAGCCCCAGCAGGGTCGACTTCCCCGAGCCAGAACTCCCCGTCACGGCGACGGTCTCTCCGGCCTGGACCGTAAACTCGATCCCGTCGAGAATGGCCAGTTCGCCGGTCGCATCGCTGACCCGCTTGCCCAGCCCGCGCACCGCGATCGCCGCGTGCGGACGGCCGGCGGCCGCCGGGCCCGGTACTGCACGGATCGATCCCGTCATGATTTGCTCGCTTATGAAAGGAAACACATGATAAAGCCTCGTCTTCGCCGCCCCGCCCGCCGCGCCTGCCTGGCCGTGCTGGCGGGCGCCGCGCTGCTGGCGGCCGTCGGCCCTGCCGCGGCGGCCTCAGCACAGACCGGCGCCGCGGCCGCGGGTTCCGGCACGCCGCGGCTGCTGGTGCTGGGCGACAGCCTGTCGGCCGAATACGGGCTGGCGCGCGGCACCGGCTGGGTGGCGCTGCTGGCGCAGCGGCTGCAGCAGCGGCGCCTGGACTACGAGGTGGTCAACGCCAGCATCAGCGGCGAAACCACCAGCGGCGGCGTGAGCCGCCTGCCCGCGCTGCTGGCGCAGCACCGGCCCGCGGTGGTGGTGGTGGAACTGGGCTCCAACGACGCGCTGCGCGGCCTGCCGCTGGCGATGACGGAGCAGAACCTGCGCACGCTGGTGGCGTCGTCGCAGAAAGCCGGCGCGCGGGTCCTGCTGGTGGGCATGCGCATCCCGCCCAACTACGGGCGCGACTATACCGAGCGTTTCCGGCAGGTTTTCCAGAAAGTCGCCGCCGAACAGCACGTGCCGCTCGTGCCCTTCCTGCTGGAAGGCATGGCCGAACACATCGAACTGTTCCAGGCCGACCGCCTGCACCCGGTGGCCGAGGCCCAGCCCCGGCTGCTCGACAACGTATGGAGCCAGTTGGAGCCGCTGTTGCGCTAGCATGGCGGCCATAAGCGCTAGACGGGCGCCGGCCGCCCCACGCCCGCCGCGTCCCCCGGGGGACAGCCATTCGGGCGCCATCCAGGCGCCCGAATGGCCAGGGGCCTACTCCCTTTGGCCGGCGATCACGCGTTCGCCGTCTTCGGTAATCTGCGCCTTGTACTTGCCGCGCAAGGTCTGCAGCACCGCCAGTTGCTCGGCCTGGGCCCAGCGGCGTTCCATCAGGCTCTTTTCGTTGGACAGCACCTGGGCCTCCAGCGCGGGCGCCGGCGAGACCTTCGAAATGCGGGCAATGACGTAGGCATCGCCCGTATCGGCGCCGACGAACGCGGGCAGCTTGTCGGCCGGCGCCTTCATCACCGCCGACAGCAGGGCCGGGGCCATGTCCTGCGGCGCATTGCGCGCCACGGTAACGACCGGGCCGAATCCGGCGGTGGCATCGGCCGCCTGCAGCGCCTTGAGCTTTTCCTCGCCCGCCTGCCGCGCCAGTTCGGCCGCCTTGTCGTGGATCAGGCGCTGGCGCAGCTGGGCGCTTACCTGCTCCAGCGGCAACACGCTGGCCGGCTCGTACTTGGCCACCCTGACCGACACCAGGCGGTTGGGCGCGAGCTCGATCGCGCCCGAGTTGCGCTTGTCGCGCAGCACGTCGTCGGAGAACAGCGCCTCGAGCACCTTGGGGTTGTTCAGCGGCTCGGCGTCCTGCGGCGCGGCGGTGCGCGTCACCCCCTGCGCCGTCTGGATCTTGAGCCCGAACTTGCTGGCGGCCGGCTCCAGCGTGTCGCTCTGTTCGTAGACCAGGTTGGTGAACTGCTCGGCGGCGTCGGCGAACTGGCGCGCCGCCTGCTGCTGGCGGATCTCGTCGACGATCTGGCCGCGGACCTCGGCCAGCGGCTTGGTCTGCGCCGGCCGGATGCCGGTCAGCTTGATGATGTGGAAGCCGTATTCGGTGGGCACCACGTCGGACACCTCGCCCTGCTTCAGCGCGAAGGCGGCGTCCTCGAACTGCTTGACCATCATGCCGCGGCCGAACCAGTCAAGGTCGCCGCCGTTGGCGGCCGAGCCGGGATCCTGCGAGTTCTGGCGCGCGAGCTTGGCGAAGTCGGCGCCCGGGGCCTTGGCCTGCTGGTCGAGCGCCTGGGCCTTCTTGAGCGCCGCCGCGCGCTCGGCCTCGGAGGCCTTGGCGTCGACGGTGATCAGGATGTGGCTGGCGCGGCGCTGTTCCGGCTGGCCGAAGCGCGCCTTGTTCTGTTCGTAGTAGCTGCCGACGTCGCTGTCGGAAACCTGGATGCCGCCGCTGATGGCCGCCTGGTCGAGCACCACGTACTGGGCGTCGACCCGCTCGGGCACGGCGAACTCGGACTGATGGGCGTCGTAGTAGGCCTTGACGTCGGCATCGCCCACGGCGACCTTGTCGCGGTAGTCGTCGATGGCGATGCGCTGGGTCTGCACGTCGCGCCGTTCGGTGGCGGCGGCGATCACGCGGTCGAACACGCTGGCCGGCACGGCGGCCGATTGCGCCACCGGCCCGAGCACCTGCTGCACCGACACGTTGCGCCGCAGCTGGGCCTCGAACGCCACCGGGGTCATCCCCTGCGCGGCCAGCGCCTGCACGTAGCGATCGTTGCTGAAGCGGCCGTTTTCCTGGAACGCGGGGATGGTCAGGATGGTCTGGCGCAGCTGGTTGTCGGAGGCCGAGAAATGCGCCTTGTCGGCTTCGGCAACGATGGCGCGGGTATTGATGATCTCGTCGAGCACTGCCTTGCGCGTGGCCGGCGTATCGAAGGCCCGGGCGTCGAACTGCGCCCCCATCGTGGCGCGCAGCTGGTCGAGCTGGCCGCGCATCGCCTCGTCGTACTCCTGCTGCGACACCTTGCCGCCCGCGACCTTGGCCAGCGAATGATCGCCTTCGCGCAGGCTGGAATAGCCCTGCAGCCCGATGAAGGCGAACGACGGCAGGATCAGCAGCAGCAGAATGAACTGCAGCCAGCGTTGGTGGTTGCGGATGGTGTCAAACATGCGGAAAGCTCTCCATCGGATGCCGCGGCGCGGGGCGCGACAAACAAAGTGCCCATAGGCGCGCTGCCTATGGGCACTTTTGATTCGGATTCTAGCATGGGGCATGGGGGCCCTAGGCGGGCGCCGGGCCGCCCCAAGCCCGCCGCGCCCCCTCGGGGAGCAATCGGCCGGCCGCCGTCCAGGCGGCCGGCCGATCGGGGGCCTTTACACGCGCCGGGCCAATACCTGGATGCTTTGCAGATCGAGCTCGTCCAGCGCGTTGGCCACGGCTTCGAAGAATTCCGGCCAGGCCGAGTAGCGCGGCGCGGTGCGGACCACCCAGCGTTCGATGTCGGTCAGCCTGCCCCCCTCGGCGTAGCGCAGCAGCTCGCCGCGCTCGCCGGCCGACAGGAAGCCGGCGCCCGGCAGGTCGGCCGGGCGCGGCGTGGGGGCATAGTCGAACAGGAAGGACGACGCGGCCGCGGGCGCGCCGGCCGGCGCCGGGGTATCGGGCCCGGCCGCCGCGGCGTGGATGTCGAAGCGGAAAACGCTGCCGCGGCCGGGAGCGCTGTCGACCTCCATGCGCCCGCCCATCGCCTGCACGATGCGGCGCGCGATGAACAGGCCCAGCCCGACCCCGCCGCCGGCCGGCCGCAGCTGGCTGAAGGCATCGAAAATGCGGGCCTGGCCTTCGGCGTCCATGCCCACGCCGGTATCGGCCACCTCGAAATGCAGGCGCCAGCCGCTTGCCTTTCCGGTGTCGGCCTCGGCCCGCGCGCGCAGCGCGATCGAGCCGCCCGCCGTGAATTTGGCGGCGTTGGAAAGCAGGTTCAGCAGCACCTGCTGCAGCCGCAGCGCGTCGGCCACCACGATCTGCGGCAGGTCGGGCGCCGGCTCGAACAGGAAGCGGTTGCCGTGCTGCGACGCCAGCGCCGTCGCGTACTGGGCGATGTCGTCGAGCAGCGCGGCCAGCCGCACCGGCTGCGGCCGCAGCGCCAGGCGCTGGCGCTCGGTGCCCTGGGCGAACTCCAGCAATTCGTCGATCAGCGCCAGCTGGTACTGGGCGCTGCGCGCGATGGCCCGCAGCTGGCGCCGGCAGGTGGCCGGCAACGACTGGCCCAACGCGCGCGTGTAGCCGATGATGGCCGCCAGCGGCGCGCGCAGGTCGTGGCCCACGTAGGCCAGCACCCTACGCTGCTCGCGGTTGGCCTCTTCGGCATCGCTCAGCGCCCGGTGCAGCGCGATGGTCTGGCGTTCGACCTCGCTGCGCAGCCGGGTCTGGTCCTGCGCCTGCCAGGCGTCGAGCGAGGATTGCGCCGCCAGGCGTCCGTTGCGCACCGACAGCGCCCACGCCGCCGACAGCCCCAACACCGCCGCCAGCCCCGCCAGCGCCACCGACGACGAGGTGGGCGCGATCCCGTACGGCGCCAGGCCTTCGAGCTGGGCCAGGCGCAGCGCGACGGCCGGCAGCACGAAAAGCATGGCGAGCAGCCCGAAGCGGGCCAGCCGCGAACGGGTGCGGGCCAGCACCCCCGCCGCCACGGCCAGGCCCGCCAGCGCCGCCAGGGTGCCATAGGCCGCCACCCGGCTCGACCGGATCGGATCGCCCCACATGGCATAGCCCGCGGCCGCCACCATGGCCAGCGCCAGCAGCAGGAGCCAGGGGGTGCCGGGCAGGCGCTGGCGCTGGCTGTGCGCCAGCGCGACCGCATAGCCCAGCAGCGAGGCCGCGCACAGCGCGGCGAACACGCGCGCGCTGCGCATGCCCCAGTCGGCCGCGCCCGGCCACAGGTATATCCGGGCATAGCCGCGGTCGGCGAACTGGTACAGGCAGTACAGCGCGCAGGCGAGCGTCTGGAACAGGAACATCGGACTGGGCCGGGCCATGCACAGCAGCAGCGAATAGGCGGCCAGCGCCACCAGCCCGCCTAGCAGGATGCCGTCGAGCGCGGTGGCGCGCTCGATGGCGGATTCGAACGCGGCGGCCGAATACAGCCGCGGCTGGGCCTGGATCGCGATGCCGCCGGCCAGGCGCACGAAGATGCGCACCTGCTCGCCGGGGGCCAGCACGAAGGGCAAGGCAGGCACGCGCCAACGCTGGCCGGCCTGCGGCACGCCGGCCCCTGCCCGCAGGGCGGTCCACCGGCCCTGCTGCAGCAGGTGGAACTCGGCGTACTGCAGGCGCGGCGTGCCCATGCCGAGCCGCAGCGCCACCGGTCGGGCGCCGGCATTGGACACCGTCAGCGCCATCCACCATGCCGAACGGGTCAGGCCGGGCTGCAGCCCGCGCGGCGTGGCGGCGGCGAAGCGATCCGCCATGGCGGCCACCTGCGCCACGCCAAGCCGCCCGGAAGGGTCTTCCAGCACGCGGGCGTACGGCAGCACGTCGACCGGCCAATCCTGCCCCCCGCGCACCGCCAGCGCCGCCGCGCCGGCGGCCTGCATCCAACAGCACAGCAGCAGCGCGGCCAGGCCCGGCCACCACGGCCGGAAACCTCTAGCCATCGACCGTCTGGCGGCGGAAATCCGTGGGCGTCATGCCGGTGTGTTCGCGAAACGCAGTGGCGAAATTGGCGGCGCCGGAAAAACCGATTTCGTTGGCGATGTCGAGCACGCTCAGCGAGGTTTCGCGCAACAGGCGCTGCGCGACGCGCAGCCGCTCCTTGCGCAGGAATTCGAACACCGTCATGCCCACGTGCTGCTTGAAGACCTTGGACAGCCGCTTTTCGTGCGTGCCGACCTGGGATGCGATTTCCTTGAGCGAGGGCGTCAGGCCCAGGTTGGTCCGCAGGTGACGCATCGCGGCGTTCACGATGACTTCGTCGGCCCGGGGCCGCGGCGCCGGCCCGGGCGCCTGCGCCGCCGCGCCCTGGCGCATCGACAGCGCCAGGTGGATGCGGATGCGGGCCAGCACTTCGGCCGGCTCGAAGGGCTTGAGGATGTAGTCGACCCCGCCCTCCTGCAGCCCGAGCAGGCGTTCGTCCAGCTCGTCGGACGCGGTCAGGAAAATGACCGGGATCTGCGCGGTGGCCGGATCGGCCTTCAGCAGGCGGCAGGCGACGAAGCCGTCCATCGCGGGCATGCGGACGTCCATCACGATCAGGTCGGGCGCGATCGCGGCCGCCCGCTTGACGCCCTGGGCGCCGTCGAAGGCCACGCTGAGGCGGAAGCGTTCGTTGCGCAGCACATCCACGAGCAGCCGCAGCTGTTCGACGTGGTCGTCGACGATGAGGATGTGGGGCTCGGGCGTTTGCAGTTCGGCGGTGGACAGAATCATTGCTGCGGCATGGGTTGATCGCGCGGGCGCATCGCGGCACTCCTGCAATCCGACAACGGCAGTTTAAGCGCCGGCCTGATCGTAAAATTACAAAAGGATACAACCATACCACTGTCTGCTCCGGCAAATACTTTGTACGGCCGCGCAAAAACAGGTTTCACGGAAGCCGCACAGAATGCAAGGAATTGCTTCAGAGCGCCAGTCCCGGCAACGGAGCGAGCCGCCGGAGCATAAGTGGGCGTGCGCTCAATAATGCCGGCCCGGTTTGTCCGCTTCTTCTTGCTATCCGACCAAATGAAGGTTCTATCGATTTTCGGCACCCGTGCCGAAGCCATCAAAATGGCGCCCTTGGTCCGCGCGCTGCATGACGAGCCCGGGATCGACCATCGGCTGTGCGTGACCGACCAGGAATACGACGCGGTGGACGCGATCGTGTCGCTGTTCGGCCTGCAGGTGGACCACGAACTGCGGCTGCAGGCCGAAGGCCTGTCGCCGAACGCGCTGATGGCCAGGCTGATGGCCGCCGTGGATCCGCTGCTGGCGCGCGATCGCCCGGACTGCGTGCTGGTGCACGGCGATACCACCACCGCGGCCGCCTGCGCGCTGGCGGCCTCGCACCTGCGCATCCCCGTCGGGCACGTCGAGGCCGGCCTGCGCAGCGGCGACCGGTCGCGCGCCTTCCCGGAAGAGATGAACCGCCGGCTGGTCGATTCGCTGGCCGCGTGGATGTTCGCGCCCAGCCCGGCGGCGCGGCGCAATCTGCAGCAGGAGCGCGTATCGGGCCGCATCTGGGTGACCGGCAACACCGGCATCGACGCGGCAGCCGCCGTCAGCCGCCGGCTGCGCGGCCCCGACCTGGCGGTGGCGATGGCGGGCCGCTATGGCTGGGTCGATCCGCAGCGCCGGCTGGTGCTCGTTACCGGCCACCGCAAGGAGCGCTTCGGCGCCGCCGCGCCCCGGCTGTTCGCCGCGCTGCGCGAACTGGCGCGCCGGCCCGACGTGCAGATCGTCTATGCGCTGCCGCTCGACCGCGAACTGCGCGACGCCGTCATGGACGCGCTGGGCGGGCTGCCCAACCTGCACCTGGTGGAGGCACTCGGCTATCCGGCCTTTTTGTGGTTCATGCAGCGCGCCCGCGTGGTGCTGACCGATTCGGGCAGCATCCAGGAAGAGGCGCCCTGGCTGGGCACGCCGGTGCTGCTGATGCGCGATGCCACCGAACGGCCGGAGGCGGTGGCATCCGGCATGGTGTCGCTGGTGGGCATCGACAGCCGCCGCATCGTCGATGCGGTCGGACGCCGGCTCGCCGATCCGGCGCCGCGCGGCGAAACGGCGCGGCCGACCTACGGCGACGGCCGGGCCTGCGAGCGCATCGTGGCCGCGCTGTGCGGGCGGCCGGTGCCGGAGTTCGGCGCGGCGGCCGTGCGTACGGCGTCGGCCACGCTGCCGTATTAGCGGTCCTGCCGCACCGCCCCGGGGCCCCGTCAGCGGCCGATGACAAGATACGGGCCCGGCGCCGCCGCTCAGCCCAGCCCACCCGCCGGGGCCCCGGCATCTTCGGCGGCCAGCCCGCTGCGAAAGGCGCCGATCAGCGCGCACAATTCGGCCACGATGCGTTCCATGGGCGTGCCGGGGCCGAAGACGGCGGCCACGCCGAGCCGGGCCAGCGCGGACCGGTCGGCGTCGGGGATGACGCCGCCGGCCACCAGCGGCAGGCCGGCGATGCCGGCAGCGCACAACGCGACGGCCAGCGCATCGAACAATTCGAGGTGCGCTCCCGCCAGGCTCGACACGCCGAGCGCGTCGACGCCCAGCCGGCGGGCCTGCGCCGCCACCTCGTCCGGCCGGGCGAACAGTCCGCCCAGGTGCACGGTGAAGCCGGCGTCCGCCAGCGCGCCGGCCACGGCCTTGGCGCCGCGGTCGTGGCCGTCCTAGCCGAGCTTGACGATCAGGATCGAGGGCCGGCCGCCTGCCCGGGCCAGCCGGGCCACGCCATCCACTGCCTGGCGCCAGGCCAGGTCGGCGCCGCGCGTGCCGCCGTAGGCGCCCATCGAATATTCGGCCCGCGCGCGATGGCGGGGCCATACCTGCTCCAGCGCCTGCGTGCATTCGCCCACCGTTGCGCGCACCGCCAGCGCCGCCATGGTGGCCTCCAGCAGATTGCCGCGGCTGCCGGCGGCCACCTCGGCCAGTGCGCGCAACGCGCCCCGCACCGCCCGCGCGTCGCGGCCGGCGCGCAGCTGCGCCAGGCGCGCGGCCTGCTCGCGCCGCACCGCCGCGCCGTCGATCTCGCGCATCAGTTTGCGCGCCGCGTCGGCCATGTCGGCGGTCAGGCGCTCCATCATGTAGGAGCCGGCCCAGGGATCGGCGACCTCGCACAGCCCGGTCTCGTGCTGCAGGATGAGCTGGGTATTGCGCGCCAGACGCGCAGCGCCGTCCGACGGCAGCGACAGCGCCTCGTCGCAGGCATTGGTGTGCAGCGACTGGGTGCCGCCGAACACCGCCGCCATCGCTTCCACCGTGGTGCGCACGGCATTGTTGAGCGGCTCCTGCGCGGCCAGCGACCAGCCCGAGGTCTGGCAATGCATGCGCATGCCTGCGAGCGCGGCAGGCGGCCGCCGTCGGCGGCGATGCGCAGCGAGGGCCAGGGCCCGAAGACGTAGGCGTTGCGGACTTGGAATTCCTTGAGGATATCGTTCTGGATGGTGCCCGCCGGCTGCGCCGGCTCGACGCCGGCCTCGCGCGCGGCCACGATGAAGCAGCCCAGCACTGGCAGCACCGCGCCACTCATGGTCATCGAGACCGACACGCGGTCGAGCGCGATGCCGTCGAACAGGCGCTTCATGTCTTCGACGCTGTCGACCGCCACGCCGGCTCGGCCGACGTCGGCGGCCGCCTCGGGGTGGTCGGAGTCGTAGCCGCGGTGCGTGGGAAGGTCGAACGCCACCGACAGACCTTGGGGCCCGCGCCCGAACACCGCCACCGCGGCCTCGAACGCCTCCAGGTAGCGCTCGACCGGCACCGCGGCCTTGCCGGGCATGATGCGGGCCCGCACCGCCGGCGTCACGGCTTCCAGGTGCATGCCCAGCGTATCGATGCCGGCCGCCTTCATGCGCGCGAACCAGCGGTCGTCGTCGGGCGGCTCGCACTGGCCCTGGATCGGCAGGTCCACCGCCGCCTTCACCGCGAACGCGCTGTCGCACAGGATGGCCGCGCCGCGGTCGATGGCGTTGGGCGTGCCGGTGGTCATCACCATATGCCTGATGCCATCCAGCAGCACCGCGGCGCGCGCCACCTCGGCCAGTTGCTCGGGCGTCTTGCGCGCCACGGTGCGGCCGGCCGCCAGCGACTGCCCGATCGCGCAGAACTGGCAGGCCTTGCGCCGGCTTTCGTAGCGGATGCAGGTTTGCAGCACCGTGGTGGCCAGCACGTCGGCGCCGTGCAGCGTGGCGATGTGCGAATACGGCACGCCGTCGAGCGTCTGCATCGCGCAGAAGCGCGGCGGCCGCGGAAAGGCGATCGAGGCGATCGGGATGGCGCCGCGCATCAGCGTGCTGCGGCCTTGCGCGTCGGGCGCCGAGGCCACGCAAGGCGAGTCCCACGCCGACGAGGTATGGACCGGCACCATGAAGGCGCGCTCGTCCACCAGCATCAGCGCATAGCGGGCCAGCGGGTTGTAGTGCTCCCAGCAGGCCAGCGCGCCCACCCGGCCGGCAGTGGTGTGCACCACTTCCAGCCCGCTGCCGTCGCCCTGCCCCCAGATCATGCGTTCGTGGAAGGTGGGCGTGATCTTGCGGCGCCGCTGCGCCAGGCGGCCGTCGCCGTCGAACACCAGCTGGGTGTTGTAGAGCGAGCCGTGGTCGCGCTCGTTCACCCCCAGCACCACCACGATGCCGCCGGCGCGCGCGCGTTCGGCCACCGCCTGCGTGACCGGGCCGGGCACCGCCATCGCGCGCTCGTACAGCTGCATGTGTCGCGCCCGGACTGCACCGGCGGCCGCACGAACGAGAAATACGGGTAGTACGGCACGAAGGTTTCGGGAAACACCACGAGCCGCGCGCCCTTGCCGGCCGCTTCGTCGATGGCGTCGCACACCTTGCGCAGGGTGCCGCCGGGCGTGTCCAGATCGGGCGCGATCTGGACGGCGGCCACGCGCACGATGCGCCTGTCGGACACGGTCTGGTCGGACATGATCGGCCTCTTGCCCTTCACAGGGTCCAGGTATCGAGGATGAACGCGTTGTCGCGGCGATGCAGCAGCATCAGGTCCAGCACGTCGAGCGGGTTGATCGGGCGGATGCCTTCGATCAGCGCGCCTTCGCCGTGGCCGTACAAGGCCTGCAGCGCGAAGCGGCAGGCGTAGACCTTGCCGCCTTCGGCGATGAATTTCTCGATCTGCTTGTTATGGTTCTGGTGGCCCGGGAAAGCTTCGTCGCCGAGCGTGGGAAAGCCGCGCTTGACGCCCAGCGTCACGCCCGGCCCGTACAGCAGCACAGAGGTGTCGAAGCCCTTGCGCTGCAGCCGCGTGGCCTGCAGCAGGTTGACGAAGCCGCTGCCGATGGACGCCGATGGCCCCAGCGCGGTGGCCTTCGAGGAAGCATGCAAGGTGCTGCAGCCCAAGGCCTTCTACTGCAATCCGACCCTGCAGAACCCGACTGTGAGCACGTTCTCGGCCGGCCGCCGCGAAGAGCTGGCGGACGTGGCGCAGCGCTACAACGTGCCCATCATCGAAGACGACCCCTACGCAATGCTGCCGGCGCAGATGCCCGAGCCGCTGGCGCTGCTGGCGCCCGAACTCACCTACTACGTGACGGGATTCTCCAAATGCCTGGGCGCCGGCATCCGTACCGCCTACGTCAAGGCGCCCGACGCGGCTGGCCGGGCATCGCTATGCCAACGCGCCGGAGAGCTTCCATCTGTGGCTATGGCTGCCGCCAGGGCTGGCGCCGGTGGAGTTCGCGGCCCGCATGCAGGAAGCGGGCGTGTGGGTGGTGGCCGGCGCGGCGTTTTCCACCGACGGCAACTCGCCGCAGGCGGTGCGGGTCTGCCTGGGCGGCGCGATGAGCTGGTCGGAATGCGCAGACAAGCTGCGGCTGCTGGCGCAGGCGCTCGATGCGCCGCGGTGAAGGCAGGGACGGCAGGAGAGGGACGAAAAAAACCCCGAGACACGGCGGAATCGGGGCCTTTTCTGCTGCTGCGCCAGGCGCCTGGCGGCGCGAACGGATTGGTGGGTGCTGAGGGGTTCGAACCCCCGACCTACGCCTTGTAAGGGCGCCGCTCTACCAGCTGAGCTAAGCACCCGTCGCGGCTCGATCCTCGTGGACGAGCCCGCATTCTAGCAGAATCCCTGCGCACAACCCTGCGCGTAAGGGTGAGTTCAGTTGATGGCGTCTTTCAGCGCCTTGCCCGGGCGGAACTTCGGCACCTTGGCCTTCTTGATCTTGATGGCTTCGCCGGTGCGCGGATTGCGGCCGGTACGCGCCGCGCGAGCGGTCACCGCGAACGTGCCGAACCCGACCAGGGTCACCGTGCCTCCTTTCTTCAGCGTCGTCTTGACCGCACCCACCAAAGCGTCCAGCGACCGTCCCGCCGCCGCTTTTGAGATGTCGGCTTGCTTGGCGATATGGTCGATAAGCTCGGTCTTGTTCATTAGGCCCCTCGTAAGGTCTGTCTGGAATGGATATCGGGCCCGATACTGCTGCAGATACTGCCTATCAGGCACCCCCGGAATGCAATGCGCGGCACGCGCGAAAGGTTCGCGCCGCACCGCGCAGGAGGCCTATTTAAGCCTTGCGGCGAAAGGCGTGTCAAGGGAAAAAGGGCGGAGAGCCGCGCCAATACTGATGTTTCGGCTTGTGACCGCAAAGAAAAGCCGCCTTGCGGCGGCTTTCATAAACAATCACAAACGGTTCAATGCTTCAACACCGCATCGGCCGTGGCGGCGGCCACGTGCGACTCCACTTCGCCCTGGTCCGCGGGCTTGGCGGTCGCCGGCTCTTCTTCCGGCAGCGGCTCGGGCATGCGTTCCAGCGTCAGTTCGAGCACGCGGTCGATCCAGCGCACGGGCACGATTTCGAGCTGGTTCTTGACCGTATCCGGGATCTCGGCCAGGTCCTTGGCGTTTTCTTCCGGAATCAGCACCGTCTTGATGCCGCCCCGGTGCGCCGCCAGCAGCTTTTCCTTCAGGCCGCCGATGGGCAACACTTCGCCGCGCAGCGTGATCTCGCCGGTCATCGCCACGTCTGCCCGGACCGGGATGCCGGTAAGCGCCGACACGATGGCCGTGGTGATGGCCGCGCCGGCCGACGGGCCGTCCTTGGGCGTGGCGCCTTCCGGCACGTGCACGTGCAGGTCGCGCTTTTCCAGCAGCGCGTGATCGATGCCCAGCCGCCGCGCGCGCGCCCGCACCACCGAGCGCGCCGCCTCGACCGATTCCTTCATCACGTCGCCCAGCGAGCCGGTGCGCTGCACCACGCCCTTGCCGGGCATGACCGCCACTTCGATGGTCAGCAGGTCGCCGCCCACTTCCGTCCACGCCAGCCCGGTCACCTGGCCGACCTGGTTTTCCTTCTCGGCTACGCCGAAGGTGTAGCGCCGCACGCCGAGGAAGTCGTTCAGGTTCTCGGCCGTGACCTTGACCTGTTCGCTGCTGCCCTTGAGCAGCAGTTGCTTGACCACCTTGCGGCAGATCTTGCTGATCTCGCGTTCCAGCGCCCGCACCCCGGCTTCGCGCGTGTAGTAGCGCACGATGTCGCGCAGCGCGGATTCGTCGACCAGCAGTTCCTCCGGCTTGAGGCCGTTGTTCTTCATCTGCTTGGGCAGCAGGTGCTGCAGGCCGATGTGGATCTTCTCGTCTTCGGTATAGCCCGAAAGGCGGATGACCTCCATCCGGTCCAGCAGCGCCGGCGGGATGTTCAGCGTGTTGCTGGTGGCCACGAACATCACGTCGGACAGGTCGAAGTCGACCTCGACGTAGTGGTCCTGGAAGGTGTGGTTCTGCTCTGGGTCGAGCACCTCCAGCAGCGCCGACGCCGGATCGCCGCGGAAATCCATGCCCATCTTGTCGACTTCGTCGAGCAGGAAGAGCGGATTGCGCACGCCGACCTTGGACAGGTTCTGCAGGATCTTGCCGGGCATCGAGCCGATGTAGGTGCGGCGGTGCCCGCGGATCTCGGACTCGTCGCGCACGCCGCCCAGCGCCATCCGCACGAACTTGCGGTTGGTGGCCTTGGCGATCGACTGGCCGAGCGAGGTCTTGCCGACCC
Organism: Pigmentiphaga soli; assembly: GCF_039541095.1. NCBI lineage: Bacteria > Pseudomonadati > Pseudomonadota > Betaproteobacteria > Burkholderiales > Alcaligenaceae > Pigmentiphaga > Pigmentiphaga soli. The sequence continues at coordinate 62,952 of NZ_BAABFO010000020.1, read as the reverse complement.
CCGGAGGCCCGACCAGGCACAGGATCGGCGCCTTGACGCGGTCGACCCGCTGCTGCACGGCGAGGTATTCGAGGATGCGTTCCTTGACCTTTTCGAGGCCGTAGTGGTCGTCGTCGAGCACTTTCTCGGCATTGGCCAGGGAATTGTTGACCTTGCTCTTCTTCTTCCACGGCAGGCCGATCAGGGTGTCGATGTAGTTGCGCACCACGGTGGCCTCGGCCGACATGGGCGACATCAGCTTGAGCTTCTTGAGCTCGCCGTCGGCCTTCTTCTTGGCCTCTTTCGGCATGTGGGCGGCGACGATCTTCTTTTCCAGCTCTTCGAAGTCGGCGCCGTCCTCGCCCTCGCCCAGTTCCTTCTGGATGGCCTTGACCTGCTCGTTCAGGTAGTACTCACGCTGGCTCTTCTCCATCTGCTTCTTGACCCGGCCGCGAATCCGCTTCTCGACCTGGAGGATGTCGATCTCGGTTTCCAGCTGGGCCAGCAGGGCCTCGAGCCGCTCGGACGTGGCGAAGATCTCGAGCATTTTCTGCTTCTGCTCGAGCTTGAGCGGCAGATGCGCGGCGATGGTGTCGGCCAGGCGGCCGGGCTCGTCGATGCCTGCCAGCGAAGTCAGGATCTCGGGCGGGATCTTCTTGTTCAGCTTCACGTACTGGTCGAACTGCGACACGATGGCGCGGCGCAGGGCCTCGGTTTCGGCGCCCTGGCCGCGATCGGGGTCGATCGGCGTGAGCTGGCAGGCGAAATGCGCGCCGAGGTCGTCGATGCGGGTGATGCGGGCGCGCTGCGAGCCTTCGACCAGCACCTTCACGGTGCCGTCGGGCAGCTTGAGCATCTGCAGGATGCTGGCCACGCATCCGATCTCGTAGATGTCGTCGGCCGAGGGCTCGTCCTTGGCGGCCGATTTCTGGGCCACCAGCATGATGCTCTTGCCGGCTTCCATGGCCGCTTCGAGCGCTTTGATGGATTTGGGCCGTCCCACGAACAGGGGGATGACCATATGCGGGAAGACCACCACGTCGCGCAGCGGAAGCAGCGGAAGCTCGATGGGTTCAGACGGTAGGATCTGGCTCGCAGACATGTTTCGTCCTCGGTATCTAATGGGATCAGGATGAGGGCTGCGACACGTATTTCAAGCGCCGGGAAGCGATTATCGTGCCCGCTCTGCTGCAAGGAACGGGCCCGGCAATGAAACGGCCCCCGTTCCCGGCCGGGACGGAAGGCCACGCACGATGGGAAACACTGTAGCACGCCACGGCGGCCGGCCGGCCGCCGTGGCTCAGTGCTTCGACGAGGAGGCGACCTTGGGCTTGTCGCCGTAGATCAGCAGGGGCGCGCCCTCGCCATTGATGGCGTTTTCGTCGAGCACCACCTTGGCGACGTTGCCCTGGGTGGGCAGTTCGTACATGGTGTCGAGCAGCGCCGCCTCGATGATGGAGCGCAGGCCGCGGGCGCCGGTCTTGCGCTTGAGCGCGCGCTGGGCGATGGCCGCCAGCGCCTGGGGACGGACGTCGAGTTCGGCGCCCTCCATCGCGATCAGCTTCTGGAACTGCTTGACCAGCGCGTTCTTGGGCTCGACCAGGATCTGGACCAGCACCTCTTCGTTGAGCTCGTCGAGCGTGGCGATGACGGGCAGGCGGCCCACCAGTTCGGGGATCAGGCCGAACTTGATCAGGTCTTCCGGCTCGACCTCGCCGAACAGCTCGCTGACGGAACGTTCCGACGGCGCCTTGACCGAGGCGCCGAAGCCGATGCCGGATTTTTCCGTGCGGCCGCGGATGACTTTTTCCAGGCCGTCGAACGCGCCGCCGCAGATGAACAGGATGTTCGTGGTGTCGATCTGCACGAAATCCTGGTTCGGGTGCTTGCGGCCGCCCTGCGGCGGCACCGAGGCGACCGTGCCCTCGATCAGCTTGAGCAGGGCCTGCTGCACGCCCTCGCCCGACACGTCGCGCGTGATGGACGGGTTGTCGGCCTTGCGCGAGATCTTGTCGATCTCGTCGATGTAGACGATGCCGCGCTGGGCCTTTTCCACATCGTAGTTGCAGTTCTGCAGCAGCTTCTGGATGATGTTCTCGACGTCTTCGCCCACGTAGCCGGCTTCGGTCAACGTGGTGGCGTCGGCGATCACGAACGGCACGTTCAGCAGCCGCGCGAGCGTTTGCGCCAGCAGCGTCTTGCCCGAGCCGGTGGGCCCGATCAAGAGGATGTTGCTCTTGGAGAGCTCGACGTCGTCGGCCTTGCCGCCGCTGTGGCGGATGCGCTTGTAGTGATTGTAGACGGCCACCGCGAGGATGCGCTTGGCGCGGGCCTGGCCGATCACGTACTGGTCGAGGATCTCTTTGATCTCGGCCGGCGTGGGCAGCTCGGACTTGGCGCCCGTCTTGGCATCGGCCGCGACTTCGTCGCGGATGATGTCGTTGCACAGGTCGATGCACTCGTCGCAGATGAACACCGACGGCCCGGCGATCAGTTTGCGGACTTCATGCTGGCTCTTACCGCAGAAAGAGCAGTACAGCAGCTTTTCGTTCGACCCTTTCTTTTCGGACATGCTCAACCCTGTTCGGTACGGCTGGCCAATACCTTGTCTATCAGTCCATACGATAGCGCATCGGCCGCCGACATGAAATTGTCGCGTTCGGTGTCGAGCGCGATGCGCTCGATGCTCTGCCCGGTGTTCTCGGCCAGGATGCCGTTCAGGCGCTCGCGCAGATACAGGATCTCGCGCGCGTGGATCTCGATATCGGTGGCCTGGCCCTGCGCGCCGCCCGAAGGCTGGTGGATCATGATGCGCGAGTTGGGCAGCGAGAAGCGCTTGCCCTTGGCGCCCGCCGACAGCAGGAAGGCGCCCATGCTGGCGGCCAGGCCGGTGCATAGCGTGGAAACGTCGGGCTTGACGAACTGCATGGTGTCGTAGATCGCCATGCCCGCGTAGATCGAGCCGCCCGGCGAGTTGATGTAGAGCGAGATGTCCTTCTCGGGATTCTCGGACTCCAGGAACAGCAGCTGGGCCACGATCAGGTTGGCCATCGCGTCGGCCACCGGGCCGACCATGAACACCACCCGTTCTTTCAGCAGACGCGAGTAGATATCGTACGCACGTTCGCCGCGACCGGATTGTTCGATCACCATCGGCACGTAGCCGAGGGCCTTGGGGCCGAGCGACTCGGCCCCGTACATCGATGCGTAGAAATCTACGAAGCGTTGCATCAGGTCGTTCCCATCAATTCATCGAAACCGACGTTCTGTTCGGTCACCTTGGCCTTCGACAGCACGTGCTGCACGACGTTGTCTTCCAGCACCAGCGCCTCGATCTCGGCCAGGCGGTTCTTGTCGGTCAGGTAGTAGCGCACCACTTCGGCGGGCTTTTCGTAGCTCTGCGCCATTTCCTCGATCCGCGCGCGAACCTGGTCGGGCCGGCTGCGCAGGTTTTCCTTGGAGACCAGTTCCGACACCAGCAGGCCCAGGCGCACGCGGCGCTCGGATTCGGCGCTGAAAGCGTCTTCCGGGATCGGCAGCGTATCGGCATTCGGCACGCCGCGCTGCTTCAGGTCTTCGCGGGCGGCGGCGATGCGGCTTTGCACGTCTTCGGAAACCAGCGCCTTGGGCACCTCGAAGGAAGCGGCCTTGACCAGCGCGTCCATCACGCTGCTCTTGGTGCGGGCCAGCGTGCGCTGCTTGATCTCGCGCTCCAGGTTGGCGCGGATGTCGGCGCGCAGCTTCTCGACGTCGCCTTCAGCCTGGCCCAGCTGGCGGGCGAACTCGGCGTCGACCTCGGGCAGCACGCCCTCTTCCACCTTCTTGATCGTGATGGTGAATTCGGCGATCTTGCCGGCCACCGTGGGCGAACCGTAGTCGTCGGGGAACTTGAGCGGGAACACCTTGGTGTCGCCCGCCTTCAGGCCGCGCGCGGCTTCCTCGAACTCGGGCAGCATGCGGCCCTGGCCCAGCACGAAGGAGAAGTCTTGCGCGGTGCCGCCTTCGAAGGCCACGCCGTCGATGGTGCCGGCGAAATCCAGCGTGACGCGGTCGTCGTCGGCCGCGGCGCGGCCCTCGCGTTCCTGGAACGACACGCGCTGCTTGCGCAGGATCTCGACCGTGCGGTCGACCTCGGCATCGCCCACTTCGCTGGTGGCCCTGGTGACTTCCAAAGTCGACAGGTCAGGCACGCTGACTTCGGGGTAGACTTCGAACGTGGCGGTAAAGGCCACGGAACCCTCGTCGACGCCTTCCGTCTTGGGCTCCACCGAAGGCGAGCCGGCCAGGCGCAGCTTGGAATCGGTCACGGTCTTTTGCAGCGCGTCGCCCACCTTGGCGTTGAGCACTTCCATGCGCAGCTCGGGGCCGTAGGTGCGGGCCAGCATCGGCAGCGGCACCTTGCCCGGCCGGAACCCCGGCATCTTGGCGGTGCGGGCCAGGCGCTTCAGGCGGGATTCGACTTCCTTTTCGATGTCGGCCACCGGCACGGAAAGATCCACGCGTCGCTCGAGACCCGACAGGGTTTCAACCACAGGCTGCATGCAAAAACCTATATTAAGAGTTGTCATCGATACCGGAATCGCCGCGCCGTCCGACTCCCCGGGGCGCGCAGACGCCGCCGGGCCACCCGGCTTTCTGAATTGTGCCACAGCCGGACGAGGGGTCGCGCCGCAGCGCGGCACGGCGGTTCCGCCGCGGGCGCCGGGGCCGGCGGACGCGGCGGGAGAAGATTCTGATGCATGGTGCGACCGAGAGGAATCGAACCTCCACAGGATTTCTCCCGACAGGACCTAAACCTGTTGCGTCTACCAATTTCGCCACGGTCGCACGAAAGGTCGATTGTACCCGACTCGGGGCGCCCCGGCCGCAGCGGCGCGGCGCCCGCGAGGGTACAATCGCGCCCATGAACCCACGTCTGAGGGCGCTCCAGCCCTACCCATTCGAAAAGCTCAGGGCATTGTATGCCGGCGTCACGCCGCCGGCCGAGCTGCGGCCCATCAACCTGTCGATCGGCGAGCCCAAGCATCCCACGCCCGCCTTCATCGAAGAGGCGCTCACGCGCAACCTCAAAGGCCTGTCCGGCTACCCGCTCACGCGCGGCAGCGGCGCGCTGCGCGGCGCGATCGCGGCCTGGCTGATGCGGCGCTACGGGCTGCCGGCGATCGACCCCGACGGCCAGGTGCTGCCGGTGCTCGGCTCACGCGAGGCGCTGTTCGCGTTCGCGCAGACGGTGCTGGACCCGGACGAGCGCCACGCGCGCGTGCTGAGCCCCAACCCGTTCTACCAGATCTACGAAGGCGCGGCGCTGCTGGCCGGCGCGCGCCCCACGTTCTACAACAACGACCCCGCGCGCGACTTCGCCGCCGACTGGAGCGCGATCGGCGAGCAGGCCTGGTCGGAAACGCGGCTGGTGTACGTGTGCTCGCCGGCCAATCCGTCGGGCGCCATCGTCACGCTGGGCGAGTGGGAGCGCCTGTTCGAGCTGTCGGACCGCCACGGCTTCGTGATCGCGTCCGACGAATGCTATTCCGAGATCTACCTCGACGAGGAACGCCCGCCGCTGGGCGCGCTGGAGGCCGCCCACCGCCTGGGCCGCGAAGACTTCCGCAACCTCGTGGTGTTCTCCAGCCTCTCGAAGCGCTCCAACGTGCCCGGCATGCGGTCGGGCTTCGTGGCGGGCGACCGCGCGCTGCTCGAACAATTCCTGCTGTACCGCACCTACCACGGCAGCGCGATGAGCGAGATCGTGGCCGCGGCCAGCATCGCCGCCTGGAACGACGAACAACACGTGCGTGAGAACCGGCGGCTGTACCGGGCCAAGTTCGACGCCGTGCTGCCGATCCTGCAGGACGTGCTGGAGGTGCCGCGGCCGCCGGCCTCGTTCTACCTGTGGCCGCGCACGCCGGGTTCCGACACCGAGTTCGCGCGCGGGCTGCTGGAGCGCGAGGGCATCATGACGCTGCCCGGCAGCTTCCTGGCGCGCGACGACGCGGCCGGCGGCAATCCCGGCAAGGGCCGCGTGCGGCTGGCGCTGGTGGCGCCGCTCGACGAATGCGTGGAAGCCGCGCACCGCATCGCCCGCTACGTGCGCGGCCTGTAACGAATCCTTGTATCAACCACAAAACGACGACATGACCCAACAACTGCAAACCATCATCGAACAGGCGTGGGAAGACCGCGCCTCGCTGTCGGCCACGGCCGCGCCGGCCGAAGTGCGCGACGCCGTGGAACACGCGATCGGCGCGCTCGACAAAGGCACGCTGCGCGTGGCCGAGAAGACCGGCGCCGGCTGGACCGTGCACCAGTGGCTGAAGAAGGCGGTGCTGCTGTCGTTCCGGCTGCAGGACAACGCCGTGATGGGCGGCGGCGGGCTGCAGTTCTTCGACAAGGTGGCCACCAAGTTCGAAAGCTACGACGCCGAGTCCTTCCGCCAGGGCGGCCTGCGCGTGGTGCCGCCGGCGGTGGCGCGGCGCGGCGCCTTCATCGCGAAGAACGTGGTGCTGATGCCTTCCTACGTGAACATCGGCGCCTACGTCGACGAAGGCACGATGGTCGACACCTGGGCCACCGTGGGCTCGTGCGCGCAGATCGGCAAGAACGTGCACCTGTCGGGCGGCGTGGGCATCGGCGGCGTGCTGGAGCCGCTGCAGGCCAACCCTACCATCATCGAAGACAACTGCTTCATCGGCGCCCGCTCCGAAGTGGTGGAAGGCGTGGTGGTGGAAGAGAACTCGGTACTGTCGATGGGCGTGTTCATCGGCCAGAGCACCAAGATCTACGACCGCGAAAGCGGCGAGATCCTGTACGGCCGCGTGCCGTCGGGCTCGGTGGTGGTGCCGGGCAGCCTGCCGTCGGCCGACGGCAAGTACAGCCTGTACTGCGCCGTGATCGTCAAGCGGGTGGACGCGCAGACGCGCGCCAAGACCAGCATCAACGATTTGCTGCGGACCTGATGAACCCACCCCTACGCGCTTCGCGCGCCCGTAGGGAACGCCCACCCCTACGCTTCGCGCGCCCCTCAAGGGGCGATGCGGGCGGACCGGCGGAGCCGGATCCGCCGCATCCTGGAGGGGGCGGCGCGGTGGAGCAACTGAGACCTTCTTTTTTCCAATCGCCATGACCTCGCCTGTTCTTTCCCTGGTCGAAGACCTCATCCGCCTGCCGTCGGTCACGCCGGCCGATCTCGGCTGCCAGCCGCTGCTGGTCGAACGGCTGCGCGCGCTGGGCTTCGCCTGCGAAACGCTGGAAAGCGGCGGCGTCGTCAATCTCTGGGCGCGGCGCGGCACGCAAGGTCCGCTGGTCGTGTTCGCCGGCCATACCGACGTCGTGCCTCCTGGGCCGCGCGAGCAGTGGAATACCGACCCGTTCGTCCCCACGCATGTCGACGGCAAGCTGTACGGCCGCGGCGCGGCCGACATGAAAAGCTCGATCGCGGCCTTCGTGGTGGCAGTGGAGGAATTCGTGGCGCGCCGTCCCGACGCGCCCGGCTCGATCGCTTTTCTGCTGACCTCCGACGAGGAAGGCCCGGCCACCGACGGCACGGTCAAGGTGTGCGAAATGCTGGAGGCGCGCGGCGAGCGGCCCGACTTCTGCATCGTGGGCGAGCCGACCTCGTCGGCGCGGCTGGGCGATACCATCAAGAACGGCCGGCGCGGCTCGCTGTCGGGCCGGCTGACGGTGATCGGCATCCAGGGCCACGTGGCTTATCCGGAGAAGGCTCGCAATCCCATCCACCAGGCGGCGCCGGCGCTGGCCGAACTGGCCGCCACCCGGTGGGACGACGGCAACGAATATTTCCCGCCAACCACCTTCCAGATATCCAACTTCCACGCCGGCACCGGCGCCAGCAACGTGGTGCCAGGCACGGCGGTGGTGGATTTCAACTTCCGCTTCTCCACCGCCAGCACCGCCGAGTCGCTCAAGCAGCGGGTGCTGGAGATCCTGCATCGCCACGGGCTCGAATTCACGCTCGATTGGACGCTCAGTGGCCTGCCCTTCCTGACGCCGCGCGGCACGCTGTGCGATGCGCTGTCTGGCGCGATCCGCGCCGAAACGGGCATCGAGACGGAGCTGTCCACCACCGGCGGCACGTCCGACGGCCGCTTCATCGCGAAGATCTGTCCGCAGGTGGTGGAGTTCGGGCCGGTCAATGCCAGCATCCACAAGATCAACGAACACATCGAGCTGGCCAGCCTCGAACCGCTGAAGAACATCTACCGGCGCACGCTGGAAGCGCTGCTGGCCCCGCCAGCCGGCTGACACCCCTCGCCACCGAGGCAAGCGGCAAGGCGTCGACCGGACGCGCAGCAGATGAGTATTTTTCCGGGCAGACAGGAATAGGACCGGGGCCTGTCGAAAGAACGCCAAGCCTTCTAGGGTGGAACTCCCTTTTCAGGAAGATTCCACCATGCGCCTTTCCGCATCTTTCCATCAGGCCGCTCGTTCAGACTTTTCGCCGCTCCGCTTTTTATCGGAGTCCGAACCCCCACCCTATTCCCCGGAAACGCCCCCGCTCATGGACCTGCGCAACGACGCGGTGTTCAAGATGGTGTTCGCCGATGCGCCGGAACTGCTGACCGACCTGATCAACGCGGTGCGCTATGACGAGCCGCCGATCAAGGTGGTGCGCATATTGAATCCCCAGATCGATCCCAAAGAACTGGGCGGCAAGCTCATCGTGCTGGATCTGCTGGTGCGCGATGCGGCGGGGCATTTGTACAACGTCGAATTGCAAGTGCGCCGCCGTGGCCGTTGGTCGCCTCGGAGCACGTACTACCTGGCGCGTACGCTATCGAACCAGATTGGCAGTGGGGAAGGCTACGTACGCGATGGGCGCCTGCCCGCCGTCGTGCTGGGACGTGAGCTGGTGCTTCATATCGTAGAATTGCCGAAGGCGGATCGGCTGGGGAAGCATCCCGCAGCGCTGCCCGCGTGGATCACCTGCTTTCAGCATAGCCAGGAGGACGCCAGAATGGACGAAATCACCCACCCGCCGGTACGCCAGGCGCTGGAACGGCTGAAGGTGCTGCAGATGGACGACGAAGCCCGGCGGCTGGCGTTCGTGCGGCAACTGGCCCTGATGGACGAAGCCGAGGCGCTGAAAGAGGCTCGCGAAGAGGGGCTTCAAAAAGGCCAGGCCAGTCTTCTGGAAGGCCTGTTGATTCGCAAATTCGGCCCCTTGCCCGAATCCGTGACCCAGCGTCTACGCTCGGCCCCCGTCCAAGATCTCGAAGCCTGGGGCTTCGCCCTGATCGACGCCGCCACGCTCGACGACGTCTTCACGACTCCTCCCGCCTCCGCCGAGCGCGCATAACGCTTGAATCAATCCGCCGATTCACGATATTGGCCTTCCATGTAGGCGGCGCAACGATCCAGGGCCTGGCGCAGGGCCGTGTCCACCTTGCGCAAGGAAAGGCCGTGGCGCAGCGCCGCCTCGGCGCGCGTGAGCCCGTCCACTCGCAGTGCCATCAGCAGTGCCTGGTGGCGCGGCGGCAGGGCTTCGATGGCGCGGATCGCGCAGGCCAGTTCCGATCGGGCTTGCGCGATCCGTTCCGGTCCCGGGCCTAGATCGGGGGTACTGTCCAGCATGGCTTCGCCGGCCTGCAAATAACCGCGGTCGCCGCGCAGGCCATCCATCGCCAGGTTGCAAGCGACCCGGTACACGTAGGCGGCCGGGTTGCGCACCGACGCCGGCAGCCGCGACTCGCCCAGCCGCAGCCAGGCGTCGTGCAGGCAGTCGCTGGCGCGGTCGGGGCAGCCGAGGTAGCGCAGCAGGCGCCGGTGCAGCAGCGCGTAGTTGGCGGCCAGGCAGTCGCGCAGTGCGATGCCGTCGGCCTGGGCGGCATCGGAGCAGCGATACCCCCAGGCGCTGCGCCACCTCTTTCTGCTCCATGCCTTCCATGTGCACCAGCGCCATTACTTCGCGCCGGCGCGGCGGCATGCGTTCTATCAGTTCCTGCATGAGCGACAGGTCGGCGCGCGCCTCGGCCACTTCGGCCGGGCCGGCGGCGGGATCGGCCAGGTCCATCAGCGCATCGACCTCGTCGAGCGACAGCGACCGGGACTGGCGGCGCTGGATGTCGAGCGCGATGTTGACCGCCATCCGCACCAGATAGCCGCCCGGGCTCTGCATCGGCGCTTCGGGTTCGCGCCCCTGCACCCGCAGCCAGGCGTCCTGCAGGGCGCCGCCGGCCAGGTCGCCATTGCCCAGCAGCCGCGTCACGCGCAGCTTGAGGTTGGCATAGTGCTTGGTCAGGTAGTCGACCAGCAGCAGCGGTTCGTCGTCGGTCATGGCGTGGCCGCCCCGCCGCAGCCGGCGGCCGGCGGTTCCGTGGCGCCGGGCAGGATCAGGAGGGTGACCGGCTGCGGCATCGACGCCGGCGGGCGGTCCAGGCCGGCGCCGTCCAGCGCCGCGCGCAGCAGGGCGTCGCGGCGCGCGGCGCCGGTCGAGCCCAGCAGCCGCGGGCGCCGGATCCGGCCGCCCTCGTCCACCTCGAAGCGCAGCAGCGCACGATAGGCGCCAGGCGCCGCGCCGGCGCTGCGCCACAAGACGCCCAGCACGCGCGACTGGATCAGCGCGGGATACCCGGCGTCGCCGGCCATGCCCGCCGGCCCGTCATCGGCGGCGCGGGGACGGCGCGCAGCACGAAGGCGGCATCCGGGCCGGGCCCGGCCGGTTCGGCCGCCAGGCCGGAGCCTTCCAGCAGCAGCCGCAGCGCGGCCGCGGCCGTATGGCGGCCGCGCACGGCGGAAGACGTCCGGCCGGCCACCACCCCGCTCTGGTACAGCGCGGGCTGCCGGCTCTGCGAGGCGTAGCGGCGCAGCGCATCGGCCAGCGGCTGGGCGGGAATGTCGAAATCGACAAGATCGGACTGGGCCGCCGCCGATGCGGCCGGTAGCGCCGCGACAGGCGGCCCGTCCTCGCCGCCGATGGCCAGCGCCGGCGCGGCGAGCCCGCACAGCATCCAGGACGCCAGCCCACGGCGGCGCAGGCGGGACGGCGGCAGAAGGAGACGGGTCGGCAAGAGAAGGCACCATCGATGAGGCTGCGATCATCCCAGCCGCGCATGACGCTTTTGCTACAACGGCCCCGTGGCGCCGTTCCGCCCGCGCAGGCGCGGCGCGCGCCATTCCGCACCCGGGCTACACTAGCGGGCTGACGAGAACCCAGCGCCAGCCGCCGCCCTTCCAGGAAGGCGCGGCCCGGCACCGCGCCGCCGCGGCCGGGCCCGGCGCTCGCCCTATCCGCCATGCAGCCCACCGACACCCATCACCTCCGCACCATCCGCGACCTGCTGCGCTACGCGGTCAGCCGCTTCAACGCAGCCGGCATTGCGCTCGGCCATGGCACGCTCGACGTGTTCGACGAAGCCGCCTACCTTGTCCTGCACACGCTGCGCCTGCCGATCGACCGGCTCGATCCCTTCCTCGACGCCGCCGTGCTCGACGGCGAACGCGAACAGGTGCTGGCCATCGTCGAACGCCGCATCGCGGAGCGCCTGCCCGCCCCCTACCTCACCAACGAGGCATGGATGCACGGCCACCGCTTCTACGTGGACCGCCGCGTGATCGTGCCGCGCTCGCTCATCGGCGAGCTGCTGAACGACGCTCTGGCGCCGTGGATCGAAGACCCCTTCGCCGTCGAGTGGGCGCTCGACATGTGCACCGGCTCCGGCTGCCTGGCGATCCTGGCGGCGCTGGCCTTCCCGCACGCGCAGGTCGACGCGGTGGACCTGTCGGCCGACGCGCTGGCGGTGGCCCGCATCAATGTGGACGGCTACGGCCTGCAGGACCGCGTCGCGCTGCACCAGTCCAATCTGTTCCAGGACCTGCCGCCCACCCAGTACGACCTGATCCTGTGCAACCCGCCCTACGTCAATTCGGAATCGATGGCGGCGCTGCCGCCCGAGTACCGGCAGGAACCGGCGCTGGCCCTGGACGGCGGCAGCGACGGCATGGACCTGATCCGGCCGCTGCTGGCGCAGGCCGCCGACTACCTGCGACCCGGCGGCCTGCTGGTGCTGGAGCTGGGCCACGAGCGGCCGTATTTCGAACAGGCGTTCCCGCACCTGGACCCGATATGGCTGGACACCTCCGCCGGCAGCGACCAGGTATTGCTGCTGCGGCAGGAACAATTGGCATGATCCGCGCGTCCGGGCTGACGCTTCGACGCGGCACCAAAGTACTGCTGAACGAAGCCGAATTCGTCGTCCATCCGGGCGAACGGGTCGGCATCGTGGGGGCCAACGGCGCCGGCAAATCGACGCTGTTCGCGCTGCTCGACGGCCGGCTCGACGCCGACGCTGGCAACCTTTCGATCCCGGCCTCGTGGCGCATCGCCTCGATCGCGCAGGAAATCGACGACACCGACCGCGCCGCGCTCGACTTCGTGATCGACGGCGACGGCCGGCTGCGCCGCCTGCAGGCCGACCGCGCCGCGGTCGACGCCGAGCGCGACGGCGTGCGGCTGGCCGAGCTGGAAGCCGAGCTGTTCGACGCCGGCGCCTTCACGGCGCAGGCCCGCGCCGAACAATTGCTGGCCGGCCTGGGCTTTGCCGAATCCAGCTTCGGCGACCCGGTGGCGAGCTTTTCCGGCGGCTGGCGCATGCGGCTGAACCTGGCGCGCGCGCTGATGGCGCCGTCCGACCTGCTGCTGCTGGACGAACCCACCAACCACCTGGACCTGGACGCGATGCTTTGGCTGGAACGCTGGCTGGCGGCCTATCCTGGCACCGTGCTGGTGATCTCGCACGACACCGAATTCCTCGACGCGGTGGCGCGCACCATCCTGCATTTCGACGACGGCAAGCTGGTGCGCTACAAGGGCGGCTACCAGGACTTCCTCACCCAGCGCGCCGAACGGCTGCGGCAGAACCAGATCGCCTACGAACGCCAGCAGCGCGAGGCGGCCCACCTGCAAAGCTTCATCGACCGCTTCAAGGCCAAGGCCACCAAGGCCAAGCAGGCGCAGAGCCGGGTCAAGGCGCTGGCCCGCATGCAGATGCTGGCGCCGGTGCGCGCGGCCTCGGGCATCGACATCCGCATCCCTTCGCCCGACCACATGCCCGACCCGCTGCTGTCGCTCGACGCCGTCGGCGCCGGCTACGGCGACCATCCGGTGCTGCGCGGCGCGACGCTGTCGGTGCGGGCCGGCGCGCGGATCGGCATCCTGGGCGCCAACGGCGCCGGCAAGAGCACGCTGGTCAAGACGCTGGCCGGCGAACTGGCGCCGCTGGCCGGCCAGCGCAAGGCCGCGCGCGGGCTGGAAGTGGGCTACTTCGCCCAGCACCAGCTCGACATCCTCGACCCGGAAGCCACGCCGCTGCTGCACCTGGCCCGCATCGCCGGCGACACGCGCGAGCAGGAGCTGCGCAACTACCTGGGCGGCTTCGGCTTCTCCGGCGACTTCGCCACCTCGCCGGTGCGGCCGATGTCGGGCGGCGAAAAGGCGCGGCTGGCGCTGGCGCTGGTGGTATGGAAGAAGCCGAACCTGCTGCTGCTGGACGAACCCAGCAACCACCTCGACGTCGACACGCGCGAAGCGTTGACGGAAGCATTGGCCGAATTCGAAGGCACGATGCTGCTGGTGTCGCACGACCGGCACCTGCTGCGCACCACCGTCGACAGCTTCTGGATCGTGGCCGACGGCGTGGTGCGCGAGTTCGACGGCGACCTGGAAGACTACCGCGACTGGCTGGCCGGCCGGCATGCCGCGGCGCCGGCGCAGAAAGCGTCCGACGCACAGCCGGGCCAGGCGGCCGCCCCCGAACTCGACCGCAAGGCGCAGAAACGGCTGGAGGCCGAACAGCGCCAGCGGATGTCGGCACTGCGCAAGCCGCTCGAAACGCAGCTCAGGCAGATCGAACAGGCAATGGCCGCGCTGGAAGCCCGCAAGCAGGCGCTGGACGCCGACATCGCCGACCCGGCGCTCTACGACGACGCCCGCAAGGAAGACTGCCGCAGGGTGCTGGCCGAGCACGGCGACGTGCTCAAGCAGCTGGGCGAACACGAAGAACGGTGGCTGGCCCTGCAGGAAGAGCTGGAAGGACTGGCGTGATGCGGGCGCCGGGGCAAGCCCCGGGAGGGCCCGTCCTGGTGGTCGCCAAAGGCCTCGCGGCCATCAGCTGCCGCGATAGGTCGTCCAGCTCCACGGGCTCACCAGCAGCGCCACATGGTAATGCGCCCCTGGCTCCGCCACGCCGAAATCGATCGCGATGCGGTCCACATAGCGCGGCTCGGGCAGCATCACGCCGCGGCGGGCAAAGTAGTCGCCGGCGGCGAACACGAGCCGGTAACAACCGGCCGACAAGGCATCGCCTTCCAGCACGGCGCCATCGACCCTGCCGTCGGCATTGGTGCGCAGGCTGCGCAGCGGCACGGCGCGGCCCGCCTCGATCCGTTCGAGTTCGATCTGCACCCCGGCGGCGGCGCAGCCATGGGCGATGTCCAGGACGTGTGTGGTGATCTTTCCCATGGCGGCTCCGGCGCGTTCTGCAACGACGAAAAGTGTATATAGTTTCACGTACCGCGGCACGCCAGCCGCGCGTCTTCAGCCTTGCCCGCCATGCCCGAAGCCAGCTCATCCTCCCTGCCCTCCTATCCCCGCGACATGATCGGCTACGGCCGCCGCCCGCCCTACGCGGCCTGGCCAGGCGATGCGCGCGTGGCCTTGCAGTTCGTGCTGAACTACGAAGAGGGCGCCGAGAACAACGTGCTGCACGGCGATCCGGGCTCCGAACAATTCCTGTCCGAGATCGTCGGCGCGGCGGCCTATCCCGACCGCCATCTCAGCATGGAATCGATCTACGAATACGGATCGCGCGTGGGCGTATGGCGCATCCTGCGCGAGTTCGAGCGGCGCGGGCTGCCGCTTACCGTATTCGGCTGTTCGATGGCGCTCGAACGCAATCCCGAGGCCACCGCCGCCTTCGTCGAACTGGGGCACGAGATCGCCTGCCACGGCTGGCGCTGGATCCACTACCAGAACGTGGCGCCGGAGGTCGAGGCCGAGCACCTGCGGCGCGGCACCGAGCTGCTGCGGCAACTGACCGGCGGCGCGTGGCCGCTGGGCTGGTACACCGGCCGCGACAGCCCCAACACGCGGCGGCTGGTGGTCGAGCATGGCGGCTACGAGTACGACGCCGATTACTACGGCGACGACCTGCCGTTCTGGGTCGAGGTCGACACGGCCGGCGGGAAGAAGCCGCACCTGGTGGTGCCCTATACGCTGGACGCCAACGACATGCGCTTCGCCACGCCGCAGGGCTTCAACACCGGCGACCATTTCTACCGCTACCTGCGCGACAGCTTCGACGTGCTGTACGCCGAAGGCGCCGACACGCCGCGCATGATGTCGATCGGCATGCACTGCCGGCTGCTGGGGCGGCCCGGCCGGCTGCGCGGGCTGCAGCGCTTCCTTGACCACGTGGAGCGGCACGCCGGCGTGTGGGTGTGCCGGCGCATCGACATCGCCCGGCACTGGCGCCGGCATCATCCGCATCCGGCGAAGGCCGCCGCCATGCCGAATGCCGTGCCGGCCCCGGCGCCGCGCGCCTCATCGCCCTCCGGCAGAGGAGCGGAACAGCCGTGACCGCGTCCGCTTCCCCCGCCCCGCTCACGCTGGAACGGCTCAACGCGTGCGGCGCCGCCGAATTCGCCGCGCTGCTCGACGGCCTGTACGAACACAGCCCCTGGGTCATGCAGCGCGCCGCCGCGTCCCGCCCCTTCCGTTCTGCCGCCGCGCTCAAGTACGCGTTGTGCCGCGCCGTGCGCGAAGCCGACCGCGACGAGCAGCTGGCGCTGATCCGCGCCCATCCCGAACTGGCCGGCAAGGCGGCGGTGGCGGGCCGGCTCACGGCTGCCTCCACCGGCGAGCAGGCACGGGCCGGCCTGACCCATTGCACGCCGGAGGAATTCGCGCTGATCGGCCAGCTGAACGCCGCCTACGCCGCGCGCTTCGGCTTTCCCTTCATCATCGCGGTGCGCGGCCCCACCGGCGCCGGCCTGACCCGGCACGAGATCATCGCCGCCATGCAGCGCCGGCTGGGCAATGCGCCCGACACCGAGTTCGCCGAGGCGCTGCGCCAGATCGACCGCATCGCCGAGATCCGGCTGGCCGACCGCCTGCCGCAGCCGCGCGGCTACGGCGAGCAGGCCATGGCCTGGGCCGAAGCGTTGGCCGCGCACTCCGACGCGCCGGGCGAGCTGACCTGCACCTACCTGACCCCGGCCCACCGCGCCGCCGCCACGCTCATCGCGCAATGGATGCGGGAATCGGGCTTCGACAGCGTGCGCCTCGACGCGGTCGGCAACGTGGTGGGCCGCTACCGCGCCGACCCGGCGGTGGCCGCGCCGCCGCTGGTGGCCACCGGCAGCCACTACGACACCGTGCGCAACGGCGGCCGCTACGACGGCCGGCTGGGCATCCTGCTGCCGGTGGCCGTGGTCGCCGCGCTGCATCGCGGCGGCCGCCGGCTGCCGTTCGACCTGGAAGTGGTGGCCTTCGCCGAGGAAGAAGGCGTGCGCTTCGGCAGCACCTTCCTCGGGTCGTCGGCCTACATCGGCCGCTTCGATCCGGCGCTGCTCGATGCGCGCGACGCCGGCGGCGTCTCGATGCGAGAGGCCATGGCCGCTGCCGGGCTGGATCCCGCGCAGGCCTGCGGCGCGGCCGCGGCCGGGCGGTTCCGTGCCGCTGCCGGCGACGACACGGTCACCGCCTCACACGCCGTGGCCGCAGGCCTGCGGCTGGAGCATTATTTCGAGATCCACATCGAGCAGGGTCCGGTCCTGCTGGAACGCGGCCTGCCGGTGGGCGTGGTCACTTCGATCGCCGGCAGCGTGCGGCGCATGCTGAGGCTGGAAGGCACGGCCGGCCACGCGGGCACCACGCCGATGGACATGCGGCGCGATGCCGCCTGCGCCGCGGCCGAGATCGTGCTGGCGGTCGAGCGGCGCTGCGCCCAGGCGCCGGCGCTGGTGGGCACCGTCGGCGTGCTCGACGTGCCGGGCGGTTCGGTCAACGTCGTGCCGGGCGCCTGCGTGCTGTCGCTGGACGTGCGCGCGGCCGAGGACGCGGTGCGCGACGCCGCGCTGGCGGACATCGAACGCGAGATCGACGTCATCTGCGCGCGGCGCGGCGTGGCCGTCCGCAGCGAAGAACTGCTGCGCGCGGCCGCCGCGCCATGCGCGCCGGCGCGCATGGCCCAATGGGCGCGCGCCATCGAGGCGACCGGCCTGCCGGCCTTCGAGCTGCCGTCGGGCGCGGGCCACGACGCGATGAAGCTGGCCGAGGCGGTTCCGGTCAGCATGCTGTTCGTCCGCTGCGGCAACGGCGGCATCAGCCACAACCCGCTCGAAACCATGACGGCCGACGACGCCCAGCTGGCGGGCGAGCTGATGCTGGCGTTCCTGGAAGACAACGCCGCCGGACGCTAGAGCCGGCTGCCCGCCCCACCATGGTGCCGCCGCTGCGTCACCGGATTGGTGCGCCGTCCACGAATACCTTCAACTCCCCCGGTTCGAAGGCATGCCACCGTTCGTCGGCCGTGAGCGGTTCGGTAACGATGACGGCCACCCGGTCGTCGGGCGTGGTGACCTGCGAGAAATCGACGCTGACCTCGTCGTCGGCCAGCCGGGCCGATGCGAACGGATGCTGCCGCACCAGGTAGTGCAGGCGGGTCGAGCAATAGGCATACAGCGCCGTGCCGTCGGACAGCATGTAGTTGAAGCTGCCGTGCGCGGCGATCGCGGCCGTCAGCGTTTCCAGCTCGGCGGCCAGCCGCGCCGGCGGCGGGCAGTCCGCAAAGCGTGCGGCCAGCGATTGCATGATCCAGCAGAAAGCCTGCTCGCTATCGGTCGAGCCCACCGGGCGGTACGGCCCGTCCAGCGCCGGCCGGTAGTCCTTCAGGTCGCCGTTGTGCGCGAAGACCCAGTAGCGGCCCCACAGCTCGCGCACGAAGGGATGGCAGTTTTCCAGCGCCACGGCGCCGACCGTAGCCTTGCGGATATGGGCCACGACGTTGGTGGACTTGATCGGGTAATGGCGGATCAGGTCGGCGATGGGCGAGGTCAGCGCCGCTTGGTGGTCGACGAAGTGCCGCACGCCGCGCCCTTCGAAAAAGGCGATGCCCCAGCCGTCGACGTGCTCGCCGGTGCGGCCGGCGCGCGTGGCGAAGCCGGTGAAGCTGAACACGATGTCGGTCGGCGTATTGCAGTTCATCCCGAGCAGCTGGCACATGGCGATTCCGGAAAGTGCGACACAGGCGCGGCGCGCGGCCCCGCTACGGAAAGTTTAAGTCAGGCTGAGATGGGCATGAATCCTGCTTTTTGCCTGTTGCGGGGAAGGACCGCACCGGACTGGTTCAGCGCCGAGCATCGAGCGCGGGCTGCGGTGCCGTCCGGCCCGCCGTTGTGCAGCACCCGTTCAATAACATGGCCGCCCGGTTATGCGACGGCGGCCTTCTTCGAGGACCGCTCGCCATGACCTTCTTCATCCGCCGCCCGGGCTGCCGCGCACTGCTCGCCGGCCTGGCCGTCGCATTCGCCGCCTGGGGCGCGCCCGCCGCCGCCCAGAACACGCGCATCCGGTTCCAACTCGACTGGCGCTTCGAAGGCCCGAGCGCGTTGTTCCTGACGGCGGCCAAGAAGGGATACTTCAGCGAGGAAAAACTGGACGTGACGATCGACGCCGGCAACGGTTCGGGCGGCGCGATCAACCGCGTGGCCTCGGGCGCCTACGAAATGGGCTTCGCCGACCTGGCCGCGCTGATGGAATTCCAGGGCAACAATCCCAACGCGCCCAGCATCCCGACCGGCGTCATGATGATGTACAACAACACGCCGGCCGCGGTGTTCTCGCTCAAGAAGTCCGGCATCAAGACGCCCAAGGACCTGGAAGGCAAGAAGCTGGGCGCGCCATCGTTCGACGCCGGCCGCCGCACCTTCCCGCTGTTCGCCGCGGCCACCAGGATCGACGAGAAAACCATCACCTGGATCAGCATGGATCCGGCGCTGCGCGAGACCATGCTGGCGCGCGGCGACCTCGACGCCATCACCGGCTTCTACTTCACCTCGCTGCTCAGCCTGAACGCGCGCGGCGTCAAGGACGCCGACATCGCGATCATGTCCTACCCCGCCTATGGTGTGAAGCTGTACGGCAACGCGATCATCGCCGACCGCAACTTCCTGAAGAGCCATCCGGAGGCCGTCAAGGGCTTCCTGCGGGCGGTGGCCAAGGCCACGCGCGACGTGATCGCCGATCCGGCCGCGGCGATCAAGACGGTCAAGGAACGCGACGGCATCATCGACGAAGCGCTGGAGCTCAAGCGCCTGAAGGTCGCGATCGCTACCTCGATCGACACCCCCGACGCGCGCGCCGAAGGCTTCGGCGACGTCAATCCGGCGCGCGTGGCGCTGATGGCGTCGCAGGTGGGCACGGTGTTCGCCACCAAGGTGCCCGTCGACCCCGACCTGGCGTTCGACCGCTCCTTCCTGCCGCCCAAGTCGGTGCTGTCGACGGTACTGCGCGGCAAGTAAGGCCGCCATGGATCCGTTCGTCGAGTTCCGGCACGTCTCGCTGGCCTATACCGACGCCCAGGCGCGGGCCGGCGAGTATGCGGTGGAAGACATCAGCCTGGCCATCGGCGCGGGCGAATTCGTCGCCATCGTCGGCCCATCGGGCTGCGGCAAGTCTACCTTCATGAAGCTGACCACCGGCCTGAAGGCGGCCACCCGCGGCTCGGTCAGGGTCGACGGCCAGCCGGTGACCGGACCGCTGAAGATCGCCGGCATGGCCTTCCAGGCGCCCAACCTGCTGCCGTGGCGGACCACCCTGGACAACATCCTGCTGCCGCTCGAGATCGTGCAGTCCTACCGGTCGTCGTTCCGCGCGCGGCGCGCCGAATACGCCGAGCGGGCGCGCCGGCTGCTGGCCTCGGTGGGCCTGTCGGGCTACGAGGACAAGTTTCCCTGGGAGCTGTCGGGCGGCATGCAGCAGCGGGCCTCGCTGTGCCGCGCGCTGATCCACGAGCCGCGCATGCTGATGCTGGACGAGCCCTTCGGCGCGCTCGACGCGTTCACGCGCGAGGAACTGTGGTGCGCGCTGCGCGACCTGTGGAGCGCGCAGCGCTTCAACGTGGTGCTGGTCACCCACGACCTGCGCGAGGCGGTGTTCCTGGCCGACACGGTGTACGTGATGAGCGCGCGGCCGGGCCGCATCCTGTCGCGCCGCGAGATCGGCCTGCCCCGTCCGCGCGGGCTGGAAATCACCTACACCGACGAATTCAACAGCCTGGTGCTGGAACTGCGCACGCAGATCGGCCACGTGCGCGCGCAGTAACCACGAGACCGCATGAACAAGACCGCCCAACGACTGGCCCCCGTCGCCCTGCTGGCCGCCGTCATCGCGCTGTGGGAAATCCTGTGCCGCGCGCTGAACGTATCGGAGTTCATCTTCCCCAGCCCGTCGCAGATCCTGCAGGCCACCATCGACTACGCGCCGGTCATCGCCGGCCACGCCTGGCGCACCTACTGGGTGACGATGGCCGGCTTCGGCATCTCGATCGTGGTGGGCGTGGCGCTGGGCGCGCTGATCGGCAGTTCGCGCGTGGCCTATGCCGCGGTCTATCCGCTGATGACCTCGTTCAACGCGCTGCCCAAGGCCGCCTTCGTGCCGGTGCTGGTGGTGTGGTTCGGCATCGGTGTCGGGCCGGCGGTGCTGACGGCCTTCCTGATCTCGTTCTTCCCCATCATGGTCAACATCGCCACCGGGCTGGCCACGCTCGAGCCCGAGCTGGAAGACGTGCTGCGCGTGCTGGGCGCGCGCCGGCTCGACGTGCTGCTCAAGATCGGCCTGCCGCGCTCGCTGCCGTACTTCTACGCCTCGCTGAAGGTGGCCATCACGCTGGCCTTCGTCGGCTCGACGGTGTCGGAGATGAACGCGGCCAACGAGGGCATCGGCTACCTGCTGGTGTCGGCCGGCTCGGCCATGAAGATGCCGCTGGCGTTTTCCGGGCTGATGGTGATCGGCGTCATGGCGATGGCGATGTACGAACTGTTCGCGCTGGTGGAGCGCCGGACCACCGCCTGGGCGCACCGCGGCGGGCAGCGCTGACGGCGGCCGGCGGACGGGCGGCGGTGGGTCGCGCGCCCGCCCTGGTTTATAGTCGCGAACTTGCCCCGTACATCGCGGCCGCCTGCATGATCGCGGCCGAAGTCGCCCGCCCTCCATGGACCGCTTCAAACAGATCGAAACCTTCGTCGCCGTGGTCACCCGCGGCAGCCTGTCGGCCGCCGCGCGCGCCGAGGGCGTCGCGCCCGCGGTGGTCGGCCGCCGCATCGACGCGCTGGAAGCGCGGCTGGGCGTCAAGCTGCTGGTGCGCACCACCCGGCACGTCTCCACCAGCGCCGAAGGCGCCGCCTTCTTCGACGAATGCCGGCGCATCCTGGAACACCTGGAAAGCGCCGAAGGCGCGGTGGCCGCCGGCGGCGAAGTGCCCAGCGGCCCGCTGCGCATCACCGCGCCGGCCGGCTTCGGCCGCCGCCACGTGGCGCCGCTGCTGCCCGGCCTGCTGGCCGCCTACCCCGGCCTGAGCGTCGCGCTCGACCTGAGCGACCGCGTGGTCGACCTGGTGCACGAAAACTTCGACTGCGCGATCCGCATCGGCGACCTGGTCGACTCCAGCCTGGTCAGCACCCGCCTGGCCGACAACCGCCGCATGGTGGTGGCCGCTCCCGCCTACCTGGCCCGGCGCGGCACGCCCGGCCATCCCGCCGACCTGGCCGCCCACGACTGCCTGTCGTTCGGCGCCGGCGGCAGCCAGTCGCGCGGCTGGCTGTTCCGGATCGACGGCAAGGTGGTGGCGCAGCGCGTGGCCGGCAGCCTGGAATGCAGCGACGGCGCGGTGCTGCATGCGTGGACCCTGGCCGGCTGCGGGCTGGCCTGGCGCTCCGGCTGGGAAGTGGAGGACGACCTGCGGGAAGGCCGGCTGGTCACCGTGCTGGACGACTTCGCCGCGCCGCCCAACGGCATCTACGCCGTATTCCCCCAGCGCAAGCACCTGCCGCTGCGGGTGCGGGTGTTCGTCGACCTGGTGCGGCGCACCTTCGGCGACCCGGGCTATCGCTGGTAGCGCGCCGCCCCGGCACCGCCGACGGGACGCCCGGGGGCAATGCGAAGCGATGCGCGTCGTTCAGAACGGTAGCGGCTTGATCCTCAAGAGCCTCGCGTTGCGGGCCAGCACCTCGTCCAGGGTGGCCATGCCCCTCGCCTTGGCATCGAGGGCGACCGCCAGATGCAGTGCGTCACCGGCGCGCAATCCCGATGCGGGATCCAGGGTCAGCACGGCGGCGCGGTGAAAGGTGGCCGGCTCCACCGGCAGGAGATGCAGATCGCCGGCGCACAGCCGCTCGAACATCCGCCAGGCGGCAAGACCTTGTTCGGCCGTGATTTGCGCGGTTCTCTGCTTGATGCCCAACGCCCTGGCGAACTCGGTCACGCACCAGGAGGCCGACGCCAGTTCCTCGCGCGCGGCGGCGTACCACCTGGCGACGACGTCGCTCTTTGGCTCGTTGACGCACAAGGCGACCAAGACGCTGGTGTCGACGTACAGCATCAATAACGCCCGCCGCGGCGCAACTCATCGATGACGGATTCCCCCATGGGCATGGCTTCTCTGGCCTGCTCCAGCTCGCGTGAGAATGCCTTTCGATTCCACCGGGCGGGACGAATCGCGATGCCGCCGTCGATCGTCATGCTCGCCTCGACGCGATCGCCTTCCTTCAAGCCGGTGCTGCGAACGTAGTCGGCGGGAATGCGCAACGCAAGGCTGTTGCCCCATTTCGCTATGAGCAGGTCCATGCCGGTTTGCCTCGTTGATATCCGTATTCGGATATACATTGTACCTCTTCGACACAGTCCCCGGCTAGGTCGTCCAGCTCAGGCAGAAGCCTTGCAAGCGCAGCGTTTCGGGCAGCAGGATCGCCATGTACACGGCCGCCATGCCGGCGGCGGTCACCGCCAGCGCGCCGGCGATGCGCCAGGCGGGCCGGCCGGCCAGGCGGCGCAGCAGGCCCAGCAGGCCCGACATCGCCACCAGGTTGGGCAGCGTGCCCAGGCCGAAGGCCAGCATGGTGGCGCCGCCGGCCAGGGCGTTGCCGGCCAGGAGCGCGAGCCCCAGCATGCCGATCGACATGCCGCAGGGCACCAGCCCCCAGGCCAGGCCGCCGGCGTAGCGGGTGGCCAGCGGATGGCGCATCAGCCGCACTTGCCAGCGGCGTTCTCCGCCCTGCCGCACCGTATCCAGCACGCGGCGCCAGCCGCGCGCCAGCCACACTTCGAGCAGCGTGAAGCGCCAGACCGGCGCCGAACCCGCGGCGCGCGCCAGCAGCGCCAGGCCGTACAAAGCCAGCATCGCGCCGCCGGCCAGGAACAGGCCGCGCTGCAAAGGCAGCCACGACTGGCGCCACGCCACCGAGCCCAGGCCGCCGGCGATCGCGCCGGCGATGGCATAGGTGGAGATCCGGCCGGCGTGCAGCACCAGCGTCTCGGCCCACAGGCGGGCCGGCGACACCCGGCGCAGCAGCGCCACGCGCGCCGACTGGCGCTGCCCGACCGCCATCACGATGCCGCCGCACATGGCCATGCAATGGGCGCCGCCCAGCAAGCCGACCAGGAAGGCGCCCGACAGCACGGTCCACGAGATCATCGCAGCGCCTCCGGGCCGGGCAGCAGGGCGTAGGTCATCGCGCTGGAAGCGGCCGTGATCGTCCACAGAGCGAAGAAAGCCATCGTGTAGAGCGCCTCGCGCGAGGCTTCGATGCGGCGGTCGAACACTGCCAGCGTGGCCGGATCGACGAATGCGAACAGGCACAGGAAGGCCGTGGCGCTGCACAGGAAAGAAGGCCACGCGATGGCCATCCACGGCCGCCAGCGGCTCGCGCCGCCCGGCCCGGCATCGTCCGCGCCGGCGCCGTCCCAGGCCGGAGGCGGGCCGGCCTGTTCGCCGCCGCGGCCCACCAGCAGGCTGCCCAGCTCCGCGGCGCGCCGATTGCCCGGCCGGCCCGCCGGCGCACAGCCGCGCGGGTTCATGGCCCCACCCTGCCGCGCACCTCCGCCGGCCGCGGCGCCGCCACCTTATCCACCACCAGCCCGCGCCGGCTGACCTCGTGCACGATGGGCGGATCGTCATGCGTGACGGCCAGATAGATCGTCACCACGCAACCCGCCATCGCCACCGCCGGC
This sequence comes from Pigmentiphaga soli, assembly GCF_039541095.1. Lineage (NCBI taxonomy): Bacteria > Pseudomonadati > Pseudomonadota > Betaproteobacteria > Burkholderiales > Alcaligenaceae > Pigmentiphaga > Pigmentiphaga soli. Next base: position 38,735 of record NZ_BAABFO010000020.1, on the reverse strand, counting down.
CCCGCCATCAACAGCCACGGCCACGGCTCGCGCCACCACGGATTCGTTGCCTGCACTTGATTCATGACGCCTCCTTGCCTCCTCTAAAGGACCGGTTTCATTCAGGAATGATGAAACTCGACTTCTCGGCTAGCCGTTTTTCTTGGCCGCCCGCCTGCGCCTGCAATTCGAAATGGATCGTATGCGTCCCGGCCTCGGCCGCGCCCACCGGCACCGCCAGCCGCACCGGCCACAGCCGGTTCGACGCCGGCGCCAGTTCGATCACCGCCGGCGCGCCGGGCTGCAGATCGCCGATGCGCAGCGCCTCGATTCCGTCGGCGCGCACCGTGACCGTCATCGGCCGCTCGGTCGAATTCATCAGCTGCAGGCTGTAGACGTTCTCGATCAGCCCGCCCTCCACCTCGCGCGCCAGCACCGAGCGGTCGCGGATCACGTCGACCCGCAGCGGCGAGCGCGTCGCCAGCATGCCCGCGAACACGGCGATCAGCGCCAGCCACAGCCCGGCATAGGCCAGCACGCGGGGCCGCAGCGTGCGCCGCCGCACCTGCCGCGCCGAAAGCCCGTCGCGGATGCCGCGTTCCGAGGTGTAGCGGATCAGCCCGCGCGCATAGCCCATCTTGTCCATCACCTGGTCGCAGCCGTCGATGCAGGCGGCGCAGCCGATGCATTCGTACTGCAGCCCGTCGCGGATGTCGATGCCGGTGGGACAGACCTGCACGCAGATGCTGCAGCCCACGCAATCGCCCAGCCCCTGGGCGCGCGGGTCCACCTTGCGCGAGCGGCCGCCGCGCGGCTCGCCGCGCTTCCAGTCGTAGGTGACGACATAGGTGTCGCTGTCGACCATCACGCTCTGGAAGCGCGCATAGGGGCACATGTACTTGCAGACCTGCTCGCGCATGAAGCCCGCGTTGCCCCAGGTGGCGAAGCTGTAGAACGCCAGCCAGAACCATTGCCACGGGCCCAGCGAGCCGGCCAGCACGCCGGCGCCCAGCCCGCGGATCGGGCTGAAGTAGCCGATGAAGGTAAACCCGGTCCAGGCGCCGATGGCCAGCCACAGCCCATGCTTGAGCGCCTTGGCGTGCAGCTTGCGCAGGCTCCACGGCGCGGCGTCGAGCCGCAGGCGCGCGGAACGGTCGCCCTCGACCAGGCGCTCCACCCACATGAAGATCTCGGTATAGACCGTCTGCGGACAGGCATAGCCGCAGAACAGCCGGCCCGCCACCGCGGTGAACAGGAACAGCCCGAGCGCGCTCGCCACCAGCAGCAGCGTCAGGTAGATGACGTCCTGCGGCCACAGCACCATGCCGAACAGATAGAACTTGCGCGCGCCCAGGTCGAACAGCACCGCCTGCCGGCCGTTCCACTGCAGCCAGGGCAGGCCGTAGAACAGCAGCTGGGTGGCGGCCACCATCGCGATCCGCCAGTTGGCGAAATGCCCGCTGACCGAACGCGCCTGGATCTTGCGCCGCACTTCGTACAGCGTCTGCTCGATCGGCTCGCCGGCCTGCGCGCCGGCCTTCTGCGCGCCGGCCACGTGTCCGCCGGCGCCGGACGCGGCCGCGCCCTGCCCGCCGGCGGCGCGCGCCAGGCGGCGCGACTCGGCCCCGCTCGACGCGTTCATTGCGGCTCCGGCTTGGTCAGGCCCCACACATAGGCGGCCAGCAGCCGGATCTGATCGGGCGTCAGCAAGTGCTCGTGCGCCGGCATCTGATTGTCGCGCCCCTTGGTGATGGTCTCGACGATGGTGCTGCGCGCGCTGCCGTACAGCCATACGCGGTCGGTCAGGTTCGGCGCGCCGACGAACTTGTTGCCGGTGCCGTCGGCGCCGTGGCAGGCCACGCAATTGGCGCGGAACGCCGAACGCCCGCGTTCCTTGCGCAGCGGGTCGGCCGCAAGGCCCGACAGCGACAGCACGTAGTTCGACAGGTCGTCGATGGTCTCGCCGTCGAGCTGCCCGCCGAAGGGCGGCATCACGCCGTGCCGGCCCTGCGCGATGGTCTGCGCGATGGTGTCGGGTGCCGACCCGTACAGCCAGTCGCGGTCGGCCAGGTTGGGAAAGCCCTTGCTGCCGCGCGCGTCGGCGCCGTGGCATTGGGCACAGTTGTTCAGGAACAGCCGCTGGCCGATCTGGCGGCCCTGCGGGTCGTCGGCGATCTGCGGGATCGGCATCGTTTCGAAACGCGCGTACAGCGGCCGCAGCTGTTCGGCCACCTGGCGCTGCTGCGCGGCCAGCGACTGCTCTCCGCTGTAGCCCAGGAGGCCTTGGAAGAAGCCCAGCCCCGGATACAGCAACAGATAGCCCAGCGCGAACACGCAGGCCAGCAGATACATCCACATCCACCAGCGCGGCAGCGGATTGTTCAGTTCCCGCAGGTCGCCGTCCCACACGTGGCCGGTGTCGGTCACCGGCCCGGCGGCGGCCGCCTTCATCTTGCGCTGTCCGAGCAGCAGCCACACGCAGCAGGCAATGCCCACCAGCGCGATGGCGCCGATGTAATAGCCCCAGAAATCGGCCTGGAAGTCGTTCATGGACGCCCCCGCAGCTGCGCCGCCACGCGGTCCTCGTCGGGCAGGCCGAACGGCAGCAGGCTCGATTCGCGGTTGGCCCGGCGCCGGCCGGACGACCAGGCCCACGCGACGATGGCGATGAAGGTGAGGAACGAGACCGCCGTGGCGATCGAGATCAGCATGTCCATGTCATTCGTTTCCTTTCAGTTGCTCCACCGTGCTTCGCACGACCCACGCCGCACGAACCCGATGCCGCCGATCCAGGGCACTGGCGGATCCGGCTCCGCCGGTCCGCCAGTGCCGCCCCCTGGGGGCGCGCGAAGCGCGTAGGGGGGTCATTTCATTACAGCCATGCCGAGCCCCTGCAGATAGGCCACCAGCGCGTCCTCTTCCGTCTTGCCGGCCAGCTCGCCCGGGGCCGCCTCGATGTCGGCGTCGGTGTACGGCACGCCCAGCGTGCGCAGCGCGTGCATGCGGGCCCGGATGTCGCCGCGCTCGACCGGCGTCTCGCGCAGCCACGGATAGGCCGGCATGTTGGACTCGGGCACCACGTCGCGCGGGTTGTGCAGGTGGATGTGGTGCCAGGCGTCGCTGTAGCGGCCGCCCACGCGCGCCAGGTCGGGCCCGGTGCGCTTGGAGCCCCACAGGAAGGGACGGTCGTACACGCCCTCGCCGGCCATCGAGTAATGGCCGTAGCGCTGCACCTCGGCCTGCAGGGTGCGCACCTGCTGCGAATGGCAGCCCACGCAGCCCTCGCGGATGTAGATGTCGCGGCCGGCCAGCCGCAGCGCGGTATACGGCTCGACGCCGGCCACCGGCGCGGTGGTGGAATGCTGGAAGAACAGCGGCACGATCTCGATCAGCCCGGCGATGCTGACCACCGCGATAGTGGCGGCGATCAGCCAGCCGACGTTCTTTTCGATGGTCTCGTGCGAGAAGAAGGAAGCCTTGTGCGGTTGCGATGACATGATTTCCTCCTCAAGCCGCCAGCGCGGGCTGCGGCGCCGGTTCCGGCACCGGCGGCGGCGGTGGCGGCTCCGCCACCGGCGGGTCGAACGCCGCCTTGCCCTGCGCCGTCTTGAAGAAGTTCCATGCCATCAGCAGCATGCCCGACAGGAAGCACAGCCCGCCCAGCAGCCGCACCCCGTAGAACGGATAGGTGGCCTTGACGGTCTCGACGAAGGTGTAGGTGAGCGTGCCGTCGGGCTCGGTGGCGCGCCACATCAGCCCCTGCATCACGCCGGCCACCCACATCGCGGCGATGTACAGCACCACGCCCACGGTGGCGATCCAGAAGTGCAGCTCGATCAGGCGCTTGCTGTACATCTCCTTGGCGCCGAACAGGCGCGGGAACATGTAGTACATCGAGCCGATGGTGATCATCGCCACCCAGCCGAGCGCGCCCGAATGCACGTGGCCGATGGTCCAGTCGGTGTAGTGCGACAGCGCGTTGACCGTCTTGATCGACATCATCGAGCCTTCGAAGGTCGACATGCCGTAGAACGACAGCGCCGTCACCAGGAACTTCAGGATCGGGTCGGTGCGCAGCTTGTGCCAGGCGCCCGACAGCGTCATGATGCCGTTGATCATGCCGCCCCACGACGGCGCCAGCAGGATCAGCGAGAACACCATGCCCAGCGACTGCGCCCAGTCGGGCAAGGAGGTGTTCTGCAGGTGGTGCGGGCCGGCCCACATGTAGACGAAGTTCAGCGCCCAGAAGTGGACGATCGACAGCCGGTACGAATAGATGGGCCGTTCGGCCTGCTTGGGCACGAAGTAGTACATCATGCCCAGGAAGCTGGTGGTCAGGAAAAAGCCCACCGCATTGTGCCCGTACCACCACTGCACCATGGCGTCCTGCACGCCGGCGTAGGCCGAGTACGACTTCCACAGCGTGGCCGGCCATTCCATGTTGTTGACGATGTGCAGCAGCGCGATGGTCAGGATGTAGGCGCCGAAGAACCAGTTGGCCACGTAGATGTGGCGCGTGCGGCGGCGCATGATGGTGCCGAAGAACACGATCGCGTACACCACCCAGACCACGGTGATCAGCAGGTCGATCGGCCATTCCAGCTCGGCGTATTCCTTGCTGGAGGTGTAGCCCATCGGCAGCGTGATGGCGGCGGCCACGATCACCGCCTGCCAGCCCCAGAACGTGAACGCGGCCAGCGGCGCGGCGAACAGCCTGACCTGACAGGTGCGCTGCACCACGTAGTACGAGGTGGCGAACAGCGCGCTGCCGCCGAACGCGAAGATGACGGCGTTGGTGTGCAGCGGGCGCAGGCGGCCGTAGCTCAGCCACGGAATGTCGAAATTGAGCGCCGGCCAGATCAGCTGCGCGGCCAGCAGCGCGCCGACCGCCATGCCTACGATTCCCCACACCACCGTCATCACGGCGAACTGCCGCACGACGGTGTAATTGAAGCGCTCCGTTGGCGGCGCTCCGATTGCATAGGCGTCCATTCCCCACCCTTTGGCTTTATGACCGGGCCATGATGCCGGTCCGCCGCGGGGCCTTCATTGACGCAAGTCAATCATCGTCCATCAGTACCGAATGGGCGGCGCTGTCGAGGTCTTCGTACTGGCCGTCGTGGACGGCCCACCACAGCACCGCGACGATGGCGAATGCCAGCAAGAGGCTGAGCGGAATCAGCAGGTACAGGGTTTCCATCAGCGTCCGAGCCTCCATGCGTTGCCCACCACCAGCAGCGACGACAGCGACATGCCGATTGCCGACAGCCAGGGCGGCACCAGGCCGGCCGCGGCCAGCGGGACGGCGGTCAGGTTGTAGGCCAGCGCCCAGCCGAGGTTCTGCCGGATCACGGCGCGCGCGCGGCGCGCCGTATCGATCGCCTGCGCCACGCCGGCCACGCCGTCGGCCGCCAGGATGGCGTCGGCGCTGGCCCGCGCCAGCGCCGCGCCGCCGCCCACCGCCAGCGACACCTGGGCCTGCGCCAGCAGCGGCGCGTCGTTGATGCCGTCGCCCACCGCCAGCGCCACCGCGCCGGCCTGCTGCAGCGCCGCCGCGTAGCGCTTCTTGTCTTCCGGGCCGGCATTGCCGACCGCGTTGGCGATGCCCAGCCGCGTCGCCCAGTAGTGCACCGTGGCCGCATCGTCGCCGGACACCAGATGCACCTTCAGGCCGCGCGCCGCCAGGCCCGCCACGAGCGCCTCGGCCTCCGGACGCAGTGTGTCGCCCAGCACGAAGCGGGCGAGCGGGCCGTGTTCGTCGCCCAGCCAGACGCAGGTGTCGCCGGACTGGCTTTCGGCATCGGCGCCGGGATGGGAGCCGCCGGCGGCCAGGCGCGGGAAGCGGGTATCGAACGCGGCCTCCGCGCCGGCGGGCACCAGGGCGCGGACGAAGGCCCGGCTGCCCAGGCGCAAGGTGCACCCCGCGCGGCGCGCCTCCAGGCCGCAGCCGGGCAGATAGCGCGGCTCGCCGGCGGGGCCGACGCCATCGATGCCAAGTCCGCCGTCATGGTCACGCCCGATGGTAGCCGCACGCAGTCCGGTGGAATCGCCGGCCGTCCCGCACCCAGGCAAGGCCTGCGCGGCCGCGATCAGCGCGCGGGCGATCGGATGGCTGCTGGCGCCCTCCAGTTCGGCGGCCAGGCGCAGGCAGTCGGCGGCCGGCAGCGGGCCCAGCGCCTGCACCTGCCGCAGGGAGAACCGCCCCAGGGTGAGCGTGCCGGTCTTGTCGAGCACCACGTCGGTCACCTGGGCCAGCGTTTCGATCGCATGGCCGCGCACCACCAGCACGCCGCGGCGCGCCAGCGACGCGGTGGCGGCCGCCAGCGCCGCCGGCGTGGCCAGCGACAGCGCGCACGGGCAGCTGGCCACCAGCACCGCGATCGCCACCGGCAGCGCGCGGGCCGGCTCCAGCCACCACCACACGAGGCCGGCCGCCAGCGCCAGCGCCATCAGCGCCGCCACGAACACCGAGGCCACGCGGTCGGCCGCCTGCGCCAGCCGCGGCTTGTCTTCCAGCGCGCGGTCCAGCGCCTGCACGATGGCGGCCAGCCGGGTATCGGCCCCGGTGGCCGTCACCCGCATCCACAAGGCCGTGGCGCAGTTGTGGCTGCCGGCCATCAGCGCATCGCCGGCCTGCCGCACGGCCGGCCGGCTTTCGCCCGTCAACAGGGATTCGTCCAGCTCGGCGCCGCCTTCGAGCAGGACGCCGTCGGCCGGCACGGCCTCGCCCGGCAGCACGCGCACCACGTCGCCCGGCGCCAATTGCACGCGCGCCACCGTCCGCACTTCGCGCGCGGCGGGCCAGCCCTCGGCGCGTGCGCACACGGCCGGCAGCTGCATCGAGGCCGCCGGCACGCCGCGCCAGGCGTCGTGGCGGGCGGCCAGCTCCAGGTAGCGGGCGCCCAGCAGCAGCGCGACGAACATCGACACCGAATCGAAGTAGACCTCGCCATGGCCGGCGACGGTGGCCGCGGCGCTGGCGGCGAACGCGGCCAGCACGCCGATCGCCACCGGCAGGTCCATGCCCGGCCGCCGCAGCCGCAGGCTGCGCCAGGCGCCGGCGAAGATCGGCGCGGCGCTGTACAGCACCACCGGCAGCGTCAGCACCAGGCCGGCCCAGCGCAGCAGCGCCAGCTGGCCCGGATCGATCTCGGCCTCGTGCGCGTACACCGGCCACGCATACATCATGATCTGCATCATCGCCAGCATCGCCACCGCCATCCGCAGCAGCAGCCCGCGCCGCTCGCGCGCGGCGCCGCGCGCCTGGGCCGAGGGCTCGAACGGCACGGCGTGGTAGCCGATGCGCGCGAATTCGCCCAGCACGCGCGCCAGCGACGATGCGCCCGCCTGCCAGCGCACGCGGGCCCGCCCGGTGGCGTAGTTGATGCGGACCAGCGTCACGCCCGGCTGGCGCGACAGGTGCTGCTCGCACAGCCATACACAGGCGGCGCAGCGCAGGCCGTCCACCGCCAGCGTCGCCTCGCGCGTGTCGGCGTCGACCTCGCGCACGTATTGCGCCTGCACTGCCGGCAGGTCGTAGGCCTGCAGCTCGCCGTCGTCCGGCGCCGCCGCCGGCGGTCCGCCGCCTTCGGCGCGATGCCGGTAATAGCCGCCCAGCCCGCCGGCATGGATGGCATGGGCCACGGTTTCGCAGCCGGCGCAGCAGAAGCTGCGCAGCGTGCCGTCGAGCCTGGACTGCACGGGATGGCGCGGATCGAGCGGCTCGCCGCAGTGGTAGCAGCGCGCCGGCGGCGCGGCGGCCTGGGGCGCGGCGCCGGCCAGGGCCGGGGAGGAGATGAGCTGGGTCACGCCGGCAGTCTGCCCGGCCGCGCCCGGCGGCGCCTTGACGCACGTCAAACCGCTGTATGCTGCGGCTGGTACGTCGTTTGCTTGGTTCTTGCCATTCTTTGTCCGAGAGTCCCATGTCCGCCTGGATCCGCCAGTTCATTCCCCCGATTCAAATCCACAAGCAGGGTCCGCTGGCCAACCGCCGCGTGGCCGTCAAGGACAACATCGACGTCGCCGGCGAACCGACCACCTGCGCCTGCCCGGAATTCGCCTACACACCCCTGCAAAGCGCCGACGTGGTGCAGAAGCTGCTCGCTGCCGGTGCGTCCCTCGTTGGCAAGACCAACCTCGACCAGTTCGCCTGCGGCCTGAACGGCACGCGTTCGCCCTACGGCGCGGTGCCCAATGCGTTGCGCCCGGAATACGTGAGCGGCGGTTCCAGCAGCGGCTCGGCCTGGGCCGTGGCCACCGGCGCGGCGGACCTGGCGCTGGGCACCGACACGGCCGGCTCGGGCCGGGTGCCGGCCGGCTTCAACAACATCGTCGGCCTCAAGCCCTCGATCGGCCTGCTGAGCAACGCCGGCGTCTTCCCGGCCTCGCGCAGCTTCGACACCGCCAGCATCTTCGCCCGCACGGTGGCCGAGGCGGTCGACGCCCTGAACGTGATGGCGGCCGGCACCACGCTGCCGATCGACCTGCGCGCGATGCCCGAGGCATTCCGCTTCGGCGTGCCGGCCAGGCCCGAGTTCGACGGCGACGCGCTGTCGGAAGCGGCGTTCGCGCAGGCCGTCCGGCAGATGGAAGCGCTGGGCGGCACCGCGGTGCCGATCGACGACGCCCCGCTGGAAGAAGTGGCCCTGTGGCTGTACGAAAGCGCGCTGGTGGCCGAGCGCTACCAGGCGATCCAGTCCTTCTTCGACGCCCAGCCGGAAGCCGTGATCGAGCCGGTGCGCACCATCGTCGGTGGCGGCCGCGGCCATTCGGCGGCCGACGTGCTGACCATGCAGATCAGGCTGGAAGAAGCCCGCGCGCGGCTGGCGCCGACATGGCAGGACATCGACGTGCTGCTGGTGCCGACCGCCCCCACCCACCCGACCATCGACGCCATGCTGGCCGACCCGATCGGCCTGAACCGCCGCCTGGGCCGCTACACCAATTTCGTCAACCTGCTGCGCTGGGCGGCCCTGGCCGTGCCGGCGTCGATGCGGCCCGACGGCCTGCCGTTCGGCGTCACGCTGATCGGCCCGGGCGGCTCCGACTGGCGCCTGGCCCAGCTGGGCCAGCGCTTCCACCACGCCACCGGCCTGACGCTGGGCGCCACCGGCCAGCCGCTGCCGGCCCCGCGCCCGATCCTTCCCCCCATCGCCAACGGCATGCCGATCGCCGTGGTCGGCGCCCATCTGAGCGGCATGCCGCTGAACTGGCAACTGACCGAGTTGGGCGCGCAGAAGCTGGCCGAAACCACCACCGCGCCCATCTACCGCCTGTACGCGCTGCCGGGCACCGTCCCGCCCAAGCCCGGCATGGTCCGCGCCGAAGACGGCCGGGCCCTCGTGGTCGAAGTGTGGCAGGTGCCCATGGCCGGGGTCGGTACCTTCCTGCGCCAGATCCCCTCCCCGCTCGGGCTCGGCACCGTCACCCTGGCCGACGGCAGCCAGGTGCATGGCTTCATCTGCGAAGCGTGGGCGATAGAAGGAGCGCGCGACGTGACCGAATTCGGCGGATGGCGGAAGTACATCGCCAGCCTGAACAAGGGCTGAAGCTTACTTCTTGCCCTAGGTGGCGTCGTGGTCGGGCGGAATCGATAGCAGCCGGACGAACGCGCCATCGCGGTAGGCCACCGCCCGGCGGGCCTGCGTGATGCGCAGGCTATAGAGAGCGTCGATGCCTGCGGGGGGTTTGACGCTGGTAATTTTTTCCCAATGCAATCCCTTGTCGCGGTACACCTGAAGCCAGGTCAGCTGGCGCAGCTTGGCCAGCATGTCGAGCGCCGCATGGCGGTCGGCCTTGGGCAGGCCGAGCAGATCGCGCTGGAAAACGGGGTTGTTCAGATCCGGCCGGACCGGCTCGTCGCGCTCAGGCACGGCGATTTCGCAGGCGCTTCAGGGTGGCATCCGCCTGTTCGTCGCTGGGCGGGTGGGACTGCGCCCAGTCCATCGCCTCGCGCAGGCCGGAGGCGGCTGGCTCTTCATGCAGCCAGCGCTCATTGTCCGGAATCACCGTAGCCGTGCGTACCAACCATACGCCGGGTTCCTGCTCTTCGATCAGGACCTGGCGGCCGGCCAGGTGCTTGCCAAGGGAAATCTGCCCGTTGGCGCCGACCACTTTCACCACGGGGGCGGAAGCAGGCGTGGACATAGTGCGCTCCACCGAATCCTAAATTAGGAAGGCACCATAGCACGAAACATGCTGTAAGCCGGCGGCCGCCGCCAAGCCACCCGGTGCGCCGGCCGTTCGCAGCGCCGTCCCGGGGATGCCTTGCTGCCGACGCTCACACGGCGATCAGCCCTCGCACCCCGCGTTCGACCATCAGCGCCGACTCCCCGCCATCGACGATTTCCCCCCGGCTCATCACCCAGTAGAAGTCCGCCAGTTCTTCGGCAAATTCGTAATACTGCTCCACCAGCAGCACCGTCATGCCGGTTTCGTCGACCAGCCGCCGCAGCGTGCGGCCGATGTCCTTGATGACCGACGGCTGGATGCCTTCGGTCGGCTCGTCCAGGATCAAGAGCTGCGGCTCGCTCATCAACGCGCGGCCGATCGCGAGCTGTTGTTGCTGGCCGCCGGAAAGGTCGCCGCCGCGCCGGTGCTTCATGGTCCTGAGCACCGGGAACAGTTCGTAGATGCGGTCGGGCACGCCCTTCGGCGCCTTGCGGCTGGCCGCGCCCACCAGCAGGTTTTCTTCCACCGTGAGCCGGGCGAAGATGTCGCGCCCCTGCGGCACGTAGCCGAAGCCCCTGGCCACCCGTTCGTACGGCGGCAGCTTTTCCATCGCCTTGCCCCGCCACGCGATGCGGCCGCTCTTGATCGGCACCGTGCCCATCAGCGCCTTCAGCAGCGTGCTCTTGCCCACGCCGTTGCGGCCCAGCAGCACCGTCAGCTTGCCCGTCGGGGCGGTCAGCGACACGTCGCGCAGGATGTGGCTGCCGCCATAGTATTGATTGATGCCGGCGATCTCTAGCACGCTCGTCATCTCCCCAGATAGGATTCGATCACGGCCTCGTCGCTGCGGACCGCGGCCAGCGTGCCGTCGGCCAGCACGCGGCCTTCGGCCATCACCGTCACGCGGCCGGCGTCGCCGGCCAGGGCCGCGACGAATTCCATGTCGTGTTCCACCACCATCATCGAGCAGGTGCCGCGCAGCCGGTTCAGCAGCTCGGCCAGCTCCATCGTTTCCTGGTCGGTCATGCCGGCCACCGGCTCGTCCAGCAGCAGCAGCTGCGGCTGCTGCATCAGCAGCATGCCGATCTCCAGCCGCTGCTTCTGGCCGTGCGAGAGGTCGCCCGCCAGGCGGTAGGCTTCGGGCTCCAGGTGCAGCAGCGCCAGCACCTCTTCCACCTTGCGTTGCGCCTCGCGGTCCAGCCGGGCGCGCAGCGAGGCCCACCAGCCCTTGTCGGCCTTCATCGCCAGCTCCAGGTTTTCCCACACCGGGTGGCTGGTGAAGACGGTGGGCTTCTGGAACTTGCGGCCGACGCCGATGCGGGCGATGGACGGTTCGTCGAGTCGCGCCAGGTCGATGGTCTGGCCCAGGAAGACCTTGCCGGCGTCGGGCCGGGTCTTGCCGGTGATGACGTCCATCATGGTCGTCTTGCCGGCGCCGTTGGGGCCGATCACGCAGCGCAGCTCGCCCTCGTCGATCGACAGCGACAGGTTGTTGAGGGCCTTGAAGCCGTCGAAGCTGACGGTGACGTCTTCCAGGTACAGGATGGCGCCGTGCGAAACGTCGATCTCGCCGGGCCGAACCAGATGGCCCAGGCCTGTGGCGCTGCCGCCGGCGGTCTCGGGATCGAAGCCGTCGCCGGCCTTGCCGGGCAGGGGAATGGCGGTCGTCATCGTTTCTTGCTCCCGGCGAACAGCCCGACGATGCCGCGCGGCAGCAGCAGCGGGACCAGCACGAAGATGGCGCCCAGGAAGAACAGCCAGTATTCGGCGAAGCTGGTGGTGAAGAAGCTCTTGGCGCCGTTGACCGCGAAGGCGCCGATGATCGGCCCGATCAGCGTGCCGCGGCCGCCCACGGCCACCCAGATCGCCATCTCGATCGAGTTGACCGGCGACATTTCGCTCGGATTGATGATGCCCACCTGCGGCACGTACAGCGCGCCGGCGACCGCGCACAGCAGCGCCGACACCGTCCATACGAACAGCTTGTAGGCCAGCGGGCTGTAGCCCAGGAACATCAGCCGCGACTCGGCGTCCCGCACGCCGGTCACCACCCGCCCCAGCTTGGAGGTGACGATGGCGCGCGCGGCGATGAAGGCCAGCACCAGCACGCCGAAGGTGGCCAGGAACAGCACCGCGCGCGTTTCGGGCAGCGTGATGCCGTAGCCCAGGATGCGCTTGAAGTCGGTGAAGCCGTTGTTGCCGCCGAAGCCGGTCTCGTTGCGGTAGAACAGCAGCATCGCGGCGAAGGTCATGGCCTGCGTGATGATGGACAGGTACACGCCCTTGACCCGCGAACGGAAGGTGAAGAAGCCGAACACCCAGGCCAGCGCCGCCGGCACCACCAGCACCAGCAGCATCGCATAGGCGAAATGCTCGGTGCCGTGCCAGAACCACGGCAGCTCCTTCCAATCGAGGAACACCATGAAATCGGGCAGGTCGCTCTGGTAGTTGCCGTCGCGGCCGATGGCGCGCATCAGGTACATGCCCATGCCATAGCCACCCAGCGCGAAGAACAGGCCGTGGCCCAGGCTCAGGATGCCGCAGTAGCCCCACACCAGGTCCAGCGCCAGCGCGGCGATGGCATAGCACATCAGCTTGCCGACCAGGGTCATGCCGTAGGCCGACAGATGCAGCGGATGATCGGCCGGCAGCGACAGCGCGCACACCGGCACGGCCACCGCCACCACGATCACCAGCACGGCCAGCGCCAGCCAGGCGCGGCGGCTCAGCAGCGCCGGCCGTTCCGGCAGGCCCAGTTCGAAGGGCGCCGGCGCGGGCGAGCCGGGCGTTACGGCGAAAGCGGGAACCGCCATGTCATGCCTCCGCGCTGCGGCCTTTCAAGGCGAACAAGCCTTGGGGACGCTTCTGAATGAACAATACGATCAGGATCAGCACCGCGATCTTGGCCAGCACCGCGCCCCAGAACGGTTCGATCAGCTTGCTGAGCATGCCCAGCCCCATGGCGCCGATGACGGTGCCGGCCAGCTGCCCCACCCCGCCCAGCACCACCGCCATGAAGGAATCGATGATGTAGCTCTGCCCCAGGTCGGGCCCGACATTGCCGATCTGCGACAGCGCGCAGCCGCCCAGCCCGGCGATGCCGGCGCCGAAAGCGAAGGCGTAGCTGTCGACGCGGCCGGTCTTGACGCCGACACACGCCGCCATCGCCCGGTTCTGCGTGACCGCGCGCACGAACAGCCCGAGCCGGGTGCGGTTGAGCACCGTCCACGCGATGGCCACCACCACGAACGAGAAGGCCAGGATGATGAGGCGGTTGTACGGCAGGATCAGGTTGGGCATGATCGCGATGCCGCCGCTCATCCATCCCGGGTTGGCCACCTGCACGTTCTGCGCGCCGAACAACACCCGCACCGTCTGCATCAGCAGCAGGCTGATGCCGAAGGTGGTCAGCAGCGTTTCCAGCGGCCGCCCGTACAGATGCCGCAGCACCACCCGCTCCAGCACGAAGCCGGCGCAGGCCGCCGCGAAGAACCCGGCCGGCACCGACAGCAGCGGATACCACGCGAACAGCGCCGGCGCGTGCTGCTGCACCTGCTGCTGCACGACGTAGGTGGCATAGGCGCCGATCATCAGGAATTCGCCGTGCGCCATGTTGATGACGCCGATCAGGCCGTAGGTGATGGCCAGCCCGAGCGCGGCCAGCAGCAGCACGCTGCCCAGGCTGAGCCCGGCGAAAACGGTGCCGGCCAGTTCGCCGATCTGCTGCTGCCGGTCCAGCTCATCCAGCCCCGCCTGCGCCGCCGCCCGCACCTTGGCGTCGGTCTCGGACGCACCCGCCAACGGCTGCAGCAACGGCCGCATCTCCAGCCGCCCGCGCGCCGCCACCAGCTTGACCGCCTCCAGCCGCGCCGCCGGATCGGGATCGTGCAACGCGGTCATCGCCCACAGCGTTTCCAGCTTGTCCTTCACGGCGGGATCCGTCTCGCGCTGCCGTGCTGCATCCACCAGTGGCTTGAAGCCCGCATCCGGATTGCTTTGCAACAGCGTATCGACCGCCGCCGCCCGCGCGGCCGGGTCGGCCGCCTTCAAGCCCAGCGCCGCCTGCGCCCCTGCCACCACGCCGCGCAGCCGGTTGTTCAGCATGATCGGATTCGCCGACTCGACCACCGATGCCGGCCCCGGCGCGCCCGTGACCGAATCGGCCACCGCCTCGCCCTGCTGGATCCACACCCGCCCGTCGTCGCCGGCCAGCGCATCGCCGTCGGCCAACGCCTCCAGCAGCGCCTGCGCCCGCTCATCCCCCACCACGGCCAGCCGCTGGATCGCCGCCACCTTGGCATCGAAATCATCTTCCGCCAGCGGCTGCACGTCCTGCTGCGTCAACGCCATCGCGCCCACGTGCCAGCACAGCGCCAGGACGGCCCACCACCCCCGGGACCACCATCTCATATCAATACTCCACCCGAGCCGCACACAACGCACCTTACCCGGCCAGCACCAAGCCCAGCACACGCCCCAAGGCCGTGCGCCGAATCCCCAATGCTCCAAACCCGCACCGCCCCCATCCAGGACGCGGCGGATCCGGCTCCGCCGGTCCGCGCGCGTCGCCCCCTTGAGGGGGTGCGGCCGAAGGCCGCGCGGGGGTGGGCCTCCCTGAAGCCGGACGTAGTGGCCTTCAGGCCACTACGTCCGGCTTGCCTTTGTTGCCCTCGATGAAGGGACTCCACGGCTGCGCGCGGATCGGGCCCTTGGTGCGCCACACGACGTTGAACTGCCCGTCGGCCCGCACTTCGCCGATCATGACGGGCTTGTGCAGGTGGTGGTTGCCGTCCATCTCGAGCGTGAAGCCCGACGGCGCGGCGAATTTCTGGCCGATCATCGCCGTGCGCACCTTGTCGACGTCGGCGCTCTTGGCCTTCTCGACCGCCTGCTTCCACATGTGCAGGCCGACGTAGGTGGCTTCCATCGGGTCGTTGGTGACGCGGCCCGCGCCGCCGGGCAGCTTCTGCGACTTGACCCAGTCGGCCCACTGCTTCTTGAACTTGTCGTTGGTCGGGTTCTTGACCGACATGAAGTAGTTCCACGCGGCCAGGTGGCCCACCAGCGGCTTGGTGTCGATGCCGCGCAGTTCTTCCTCGCCCACCGAGAAAGCCACCACCGGCACGTCGGACGCCTTCAGGCCCTGGTTGCCCAGTTCCTTGTAGAACGGCACGTTGGAGTCGCCGTTGATGGTCGACACCACCGCCGTCTTGCCGCCCTGGGCGAACTTCTTGATGTTGGCCACGATGGTCTGGTAGTCGCTGTGGCTGAAGGGGGTGTAGACCTCTTCGATGTCGCTGTCCTGGATGCCCTTGGTGTGCAGGAAGGCGCGCAGGATCTTGTTGGTGGTGCGCGGGTAGACGTAGTCGGTGCCGAGCAGGAAGATGCGCTTGGCGCCGCCGCCTTCGCTGCTGAGCAGGTATTCCACCGCCGGGATGGCCTGCTGGTTGGGCGCGGCGCCGGTGTAGAACACGTTGCGCGACATTTCCTCGCCTTCGTACTGCACCGGGTAGAACAGCAGGCCGTTGAGTTCCTCGAACACGGGCAGCACCGATTTGCGCGACACCGAGGTCCAGCAGCCGAACACCGCGGCCACCTTGTCCTGGGTCAGCAGCTGGCGGGCGCGTTCGGCGAACAGCGGCCAGTCGGAAGCCGGATCGACCACCACCGGCTGGATCTTGCGGCCCATCACGCCGCCGCCGCGATTGATCTCGTCGATCGTCATCAGCGCGACGTCCTTGAGCGAGGTCTCGGAAATCGCCATGGTGCCGGACAAGGAATGCAGGATGCCGACCTTGATCGGCGCATTGCTCTGCGCCCACAGCGCCGAGGGCGCACTGCCCAGCGACAGGGCGCCTGCCATCGAACCCAGCTTCAGCATTTCGCGTCGATTCATTTTGATTCCTTCTGTTGAGGTCTAGTGCAAGGAGGGAGGGGTAACGCGGCTTCCGATGATGCAGATACGCAAACTCAGGCCGCCGGCGTCATCGACACCAGCGGATCGCCGGCATTGATCAGCATGCCGGTCTTGCAGTGCAGGGCCATCACCACGCCGTCGTGCGGCGCGGCGATGTGGAACTCCATCTTCATGGCTTCGAGAACCAGCAGCGGCTCGCCGGCCTTCACTTCGGCGCCGGCCTCCACCACCAGCTTCCAGACGTTGCCGCTGATGTCGGCCGCCACCACGTGGCCTTCCAGTTCGGCGGCATCGAGCGGCGGCGCCTCGTCCTGCTCGGCCGCCAGGGCGTTCTGGCCGTCGGCCTGCCAGCGCGCCACCTCGGCGTCGAAGGCCGCCTTCTGGCGCGCGCGAAAGCCCTGCAGCTCGGGCTCGATGGAATCGAGGAAGGCGTTGTATTGCGCCAGGTCGAACCATTCCTCGGTGATCTCCACCGGCTGCCGGCCGGCGCGGAAATCGGCGCGCAACACGTCCAGCTGGGCCTCGCTGACCGGGTAGAAGCGCACCTGGTCGAAGAAGCGCAGCAGCCAGGGATGGCCGTCGGCGAACACCTTGTTCTTCAGGAACTTGTTCCAGATCGGCAGCGTGCGGCCCACCAGCTGGTAGCCGCCAGGCGAGTCCATGCCGTAGATGCACATGTAGACGCCGCCGATGCCGACCGTGCCTTCGGCGGTATAGGTGCGCGCCGGGTTGTACTTGGAGGTCAGCAAACGATGGCGCGGATCGATCGGCACCGCGCACGGCGCGCCCAGGTAGACGTCGCCCAGGCCCAGCACCATGTAGCTGGCCGAGTAGAGGATGTCGCGCACGTCGTCCACCGAATCGAGGCCGTTGATGCGCCGCATGAACTCGGTATTGCTGGGCAGCCACGGCGCCGTGTCGCGCACCGACTGGCGGTAGCGCGCCACCGCGTCGAGCGTGGCGGAATCCTCGAAGGCCAGCGGCAGGCGCACCACCCGGCTGCGCACCTTCATGTCGCGCACGTCGGGCAGCGCCGCCTCCAGCGCCAGCAGGCGCTCGACCAGCTCGCGCTGCGAGATGCGGCGGCTGTCGTACCTGACCTGCAGCGAACGCACGCCGGGCGACAGTTCCAGCACGCCGTCGACCGGCGTGGCGCGCAGCGCTTCCATCAGCGCGTGGATGCGGAAGCGCAGGTTCAGGTCGAGCACGTTCTCGCCGTACTCGATCAGGACGTATTTGTCGCCGGCCTGGCGGTAGACCGCCTTGGGCGTGCTGCCGGCGGCCTCGATCTGCGCTAGGATGGTGGGCGACGGCGGCTGGCCGCATACCGGCGCCGGCCGGCCGGCGAACGGCGCCAGCGGCGGCAGCGCGGCATCGGCCAGCGTCTGCGCCACGGCGTCCTGCGCGCGCTCCAGCGCCAGCGCCTGGTCGAACGAGATCGGCACGAAGCGGATCTTGTCGCCCGGCTTGACCTGGCCCACCTTCCACAGCTCGGCCTTGGCGATGGTGACCGGGCACACGAAGCCGCCCAGGCTGGGGCCGTCGCGCGTCAGGATGACCGGCATGTCGCCGGTGAAGTTGACGCTGCCGATGGCGTATTCGCAATCGTGGATGTTGGACGGATGCAGGCCGGCCTCGCCGCCGTCGCTGCGGGTCCAGCCCGGCTTGGGGCCGACCAGGCGGATGCCCAGCCGGTTCGAGTTGTAGTGCACCTCCCACGGCGAAGCGAAGAAGGTCTCGATCGACTCCTCGGTGAAGAAATCGGGCGCGCCATGCGGGCCGTACAGCACGCCGATTTCCCACTGCGTGCCGTAGGACGGAATCAGCGACGGCGGCAGCGGCGCCGGTTCGGCCACCGGCGCCGGCGTGACGCTGGCGGCCAGCGCCGGGTCGTTGACGGTCAGCATGTCGGCCGCGCGCAGCGGGCGGCCTGCATGGCCGCCGAACTGGCCCAGCGCGAAGGTGGATTTGCTGCCCAGGTAGTCGGGCACGTCGATGCCGTTGCGGATCGCCAGATAGGTACGGCAGCCGCTCTGCACCTTGCCCACGCGCAGCACCTGGCCGGCGGCCACCGTCACCGGCCGCCAGAACGGCAGCTCGGCGCCGTCCAGCGTGGCCGCGGTGGGCGCGCCGGTCAACGCGATCACGGCATCGCAGTGGAAGCGCAGCGCCGGTCCGATTACCGTGCATTCCAGCCCTGCCGCCGCGGCATCGTTGCCGACGATGCGGTTGGCGATGCGGAAGGCCCAGTCGTCCATCGGGCCCGAGGGCGGCACGCCGATGTCCCAGTAGCCGACGCGGCCCGGGTAGTCCTGCACCGTGGTGTAGGTGCCGGGTTCCAGCACTTCGACCGTGGGCGGACGGAACGTAAAGCCTTCCAGGAAGCGGGTCGACAACCGGTCGGCGCGGCGGAAGCCGTCGCTGGCGGCGATCTGCCGCAGGTATTCCAGATTGGTGGCGATGCCCGACAGCCGCGTGGCCGACAGCGCCGCCGACAGCTTGGCGATGGCCTCGGCGCGGTCGCGCCCGTGCACGATCAGCTTGGCCAGCATCGGGTCGTAGTGCGGCGAGACTTCGGAACCGGTCTCGACCCAGCCGTCGATGCGCGTATCGGCCGGGAAGCGCGCTTCTGTCAGTACGCCCGGCGAGGGCTGGAAGGACTTGAGCGGATCCTCGGCATACAGCCGCACCTCGATCGCCGCGCCCTGCGCCGGATGGGGCGCGGACAGGTCCGGCGGTTCGCCGGCGGCGGTGCGGATCATCCATTCGACCAGGTCGACGCCGGTCACCGCCTCGGTGATGCCGTGCTCGACCTGCAGCCGGGTGTTGACCTCGAGGAAATAGAAGGCATCGCGCGCGGCGTCGAAGATGTATTCCACGGTGCCGGCCGACCGGTAGCCCACCGATTCGCCCAGCCGCCGCGCCGAGGCCAGCAGCTTTTCGCGCGTGGCGGCCGACAGGCCGGGCGCCGGCGTTTCCTCGATCACTTTCTGGTTGCGCCGCTGGATCGAACAGTCGCGCTCGCCCAACGCCGCCACCCTGCCCTGCCCGTCGCCGAAGATCTGCACTTCCACGTGGCGGGCATTGTCGACGAAGCGTTCGAGGAACACGCCGGCGTCGCTGAAAAAGCTCTTGCCCAGTCGCTGCACCGATTCGAAGGCCTGGTCCAGCGCGGCCCGGTCGTCGCAGCGCGTCAGGCCGATGCCGCCGCCGCCCGCGGTGCTCTTGAGCATGACCGGATAGCCGATGCGGGCGGCCCACTCGCGCGCTTCGTCCAGGTCTTTCAGCAGGCCCGAGCCGGGCGTGAGCGGCACGCCGGCGCGCTGCGCCAGTTCGCGCGCCGCGTGCTTCAGGCCGAAATCGCGCATCTGCTGCGGCGTTGGGCCGACGAAGGCCAGGCCGGCCGCTTCGCAGGCCTGGGCGAAGCCGGCGTTTTCCGACAGGAAGCCGTAGCCGGGGATGACGGCCTGGGCGCCGGTGTCGAGCGCGGCCCGGATGATGAGGTCGCCGCGCAGATAGCTTTCCGACGGCGCCGCCTTGCCGATCGCCACGGCCTGGTCGGCCAGCCGCACGTGCGCGCTGTCGCGATCCGCCTCGGAGTAGACCGCCACGCTTCTGATGCCCATGCGGGACAGCGTGCGGATGATGCGGACGGCGATTTCGCCGCGGTTCGCGATCAGTACGGTATGAAACATGGATCCTTCCGGCGTCTGGTGGGACGGCCCGGCGCGCGAAGCGACGCACGGGTCACATGGAAGGATTTAGCAATAGCTGTGCCATCCGGTAGCACGCCGGCCGGCACCGCCGCCGCGCCGTTTTGGCGCGCGAGGCACCAAACTGGCGCGGCCCGGACGGCCCCGGTGGTGCACAGACTGGTATACAAGTTGGCCGCACCCGGCGGGCGCCGCCTTCAGTGGGTCTGCGCCAGTTCCACCGGGCCGGCGTCGTCGCGCCCCAGCAGTTCGCGCGCGCCGCGCACTTCCCACAGCTCGTCGCCGCCCGTCACCTCGCCCAGGCAGACCCGCAGCAGTTCGATATGGGCGGCGGCCGGCCGCTGCACATGGCCCGCCAGACTCAGCACCGCGCGCAGCAGCAGCGTGGGCGACGCATACTGGCGGGCGCTGTCGACGGCGGTTTCGAGCCAGGGGCGGAAGATCGCCTCGGGGAAGCCCTGGGCCGCCAGGAACTTGCCCTTGAGCCGCTGGAATTCCGACAGATTGTGGCGGTCCTGGATGTCGTCGGCCGCGGCCAGCCCGCGGCCGGCGGCGGCCAGGCCATTGCCGGCGTTGCCGGCCAGGTCGCTGGCTTCGGTCCAGAGCACCATCAGCAGGGGCGCAAGGCCGTTGACGATGCCGGACATGCGATGGGCGCTGGCGGCGATGCGCTCCGGCGCGCCGCCGTCGCCGCGGGCCGCCGCCGCCCAGTGGCGAAAGGCGGCGGCCAGTTCTTCCCATTGCGGCGTGCCCAGCGACTGGGCCAGCCGCCCGGCCTCGCCGGCCAGGCCGTCCACGGCGTCGACGTGGCCGCACAGCCGGTGCACGCCGGCCGCCTTGACCAGCGCGCCGGCCAGCGAATAGGCGTGGTCCAGGTGGCGGGCGCGTTCCACCGCCGCCGCGGCGGTGGCCTGCGCATCGCCGATGCGGCCCACGTACCAGTAGGCCAGGCCCAGCATGCCCTGGGCCGCCGCCAGGGGATCTTCGCCCAGCGCCAGGCTGCCCGGGCCGGGGCGATAGGCCGCCACGCCGCGTTCCAGTTCCTCCACCGCCTCGGCGAAGTAGCCGAGGAACAAGGCCGTCTGGCCGCGCGCCCCGTGGGCATGGCAACGCAACACCGGATCGCCGGCCGCCTCGGCCAGCCGCAACAGCGTCTGCGACAGCTCGGCCGCCATGCCGAAATCGGCCCACGAGCTGGCGCCGGTCCACAGCCCCCAGTACACCGGGAACAGGCGCGGATCGTCGCCCAGCGGCCGCGCCAGCCGCAGCGCCTCGCGAAAGGCTTCGACCGCTTCGGGCGAGCCCACGCCGTGCAGCGCGCCGAGCTGGATGCCGAATTCCATGCGGATGTCGAGTTCTTCCATCACCGCCGATGGCGTCTCGGCCGGCGCCACCACGTCGAGCGCGGTGCGGTAGTAGCCGGCCGCCTCGCGGTAGGCCAGCTTGGCGGCCGCGTTGCGGGCCGCCAGCAGCAGGTAGTCGAGCGCGCGCCGCCGGTTGCCCGCGCGCAGGTAGTGCCACGCCAGCGACTCGGGCGACTGGCGATGGGTGTAGGGATCCTGCGCCATCACCTCGGCCAGCCGCCGGTGGGCCTCGAGCCGCGCGTCGCGCGCCTGCGACTGGTAGGCGGCCTCGCGCAGCAGCGCGTGGCGGAACATGTAGCGCTGCTCGTCGAGCCGGACGATCAGGTTGTGGCGTAGCAGCGCGGCCACCGCCTCGGCCACGTCGCCGCGCGGCCGGTTCATCGCCGCCTGCAGCAGCGCCAGCGTGAACTCGCCGCCGGCCGCGGCGGCGAACTGCGCGATCGGCTTGACGTCGCCCACGCTGTCGATGCGCGACATCAGCAGATCGTTGAGGCTGCGCGGCAGCGGCACATCGGCCGGCTCTTCGGCGCCATCGTCGGCCGTGGCCGACGCCGAGCTCAGCACGTCGCGCGTCAGTTCTTCCGCGTACAGCGGCACGCCCTCGGACAGCGCCACGATACGCTGCAGCACGTCGTCGGACAGCGGCTGACCGCCGGCCACCGAACGCACCAGACAAACCACGTCGGCGCGGTCCAGCGGGCCCAGCTGCAGCTGCTGCACCGGCGCGCCGTGCTGCCACGGGGCGACGAAATCGGGCCGCGCGGTCACGAACACCGAACGCCGCGGCAGCGGCGCATCGACCAGCCCGGCCAGCATTTCGCGGGTGGAGGGATCGGCCCAATGGGCATCGTCGAACACCACCACGCCGCCTTCGGGCACGCACAGGTCGATCAAGGCGCGCAGTTCTTCCAGCAGGCAGCGGCGCATGGCCGGCGGCGGCACCGCGCCCAGGGCCTGGTCGCGCGGCGCATGCAGCAGGCCGGCCAGGCGCTCCAGATTGGGCGCCAGCCCGCGGTCGAGCGCGCCGGCGGCCTGGTCGGCGCGCAGCCGGTCGATCCAGTGCACGAAGGGATGGAACGGCATCTGCCGCAATTCGGGCCAGCACTTGAAGACGATGCCGTCGATGCGCTCGCGCGCCACGAAATGTTCGATCAGACAGGACTTGCCCAGCCCCGCCTCGCCGATCACCAGACAGGCGGGCTGGGCGTCGTCGCGCCATACGCCCGACAGGTGTCCCAGTTCGACCTGGCGGCCGCAGAAGGCCACCGGGTGGCGCGCGCCGCGCGCGGGCAGCGCCGGCCGGTCGCGGCGCAAGCGGAACAGGTCGATCTGGTCGCTTTGCTGGCGGCCGTGCAGCGTGCCGGCGAATTCGAGTTCGGCCGCATCGGCCAGCAACTGGCGGGTGGCGCCGCTGACGAAGACCTGGCCGCGGCCGGCCAGGCTGCTGAGCCGGACGGCCACGCGCGATACGGCGCCGCCGGCGTCGGCCACGCCATCGATGGCCGAACTGATCACCAGTCCGGTGTGCACGCCCACGCAGACGCCGACCGCCGAACCGGGCGGCGCCGGCCGGGCATCGGCCGGCTCGACGCATTCGGCCGCGGCGGCGACCGCATGGCGGGCCGCGTTCTCGATCGCCAGCGGATAGCCGAAATAGGCCAGCAGGCCGCCGCTGGGCGTGCGCACCGTATGCGCGCAGGCGCGCTGCAGGATCGCCTCGCAACGCGCGACGTGGCCGGCCACGGCCTCCACCACGTCTTCCAGTTCGCCCTGCGCGTCGAACTCGCACGACACGGCCGTCAGTTGCCGACGCTCGGTCATCCGCGACGGCGGGCGCGGCGCGCCGCCACACGGCGCATCGAGGATGCGGCGCACGGACTCGTCGGGCTGGGCGCCCATCTCGGCGCTCAGCATCTGCCGGTAGTATTCGAACTCCTGCTGCGCGCGCTCATGCTGGCCGGCCTTGACCAGCAGGCGCAGCAGGTATTTCCAGCCGCTGTCGTCCCACGGCGCCGCGGCCGTGAGCTGGTGCGCCCGTTCGATGGCTTCGTGCAGGGCGCCGTCGCGCTCGTGTCCTTCGGCCAGCAGGCGGATCGCGTACAGAAAGGCATTGAGGTATTGCTCGCGCCGCAGATGCACCCAGTTGCTGAACTCCGAGGCGTCGTCCAGCTCCAGCCCCTGGAGGAATTGGCCGCGGTACAGCGCCGCGGCGCGTTCGACGCGGTCGAGCCCGGCGCTGGCGCCGACGCCGCGGTCGCGGCGCGCGCTTTCGATGGCCTCGGTGAACACGCCGACGTCGGTCCAGACGTCGGCGCCGGCGCGCAGCCGGAGCACGTCGCGATTGCCTTCGAGCAGCTCGGCCCCGAGATTGTCCTTCAGTTCGAACAGCATGCGCTTGAGCCGGGCGCGGCCGACCTGCACGGAGGCCTCGGGCCACAGCAGGAAGGCCAGCGAATCGCGCGTATGGAAGCCGCGTTCGAGCGCCAGGTAGACCAACAGCGCGCGCGCCTTGTTGTAACGCAGCGCGGCGACCGCCCCGCCATCGGTCTGGACGACCAGGGGACCGAGCAGAAAAAGAGACAGCGTGGATGCCATGGGGGCGGAGGGCGATACGCTCAATCTGTGAAGCTTAGTGACTCATATACATCGATTCGAAAGTATTTACTGCAGGTAACAGACGTCGCGTCCGAGTTACGGATTTGTCATTGTGTAGTAAACGCACACCGACCAAAGATGGAATATGCCGGCTCCGGCGGGGTTGTTTCGCCGTTGCGCTCCGCCCGGATCTGCGCGGCGATCGCCGCGCCGGCGGTCAAGTCGAATTCTTGATGGCCGGCCAGGCCCGCCGCAGGTAATACATCATCGACCAGACCGTCAGGATGGCCGCGATCTCGATCAGCCGCGAACCCCACCAGCGCGTGTCGACCACGTCGAACACCGTATGGCCGTACAGCAGGCAGGGAATCGCGATCATTTGCGCCACCGTCTTGACCTTGCCCAGCCAGTGCACCGCCACGCTGGTGCGGGCGCCGATCTGCGCCATCCATTCGCGCAGCGCCGAGATCGTGATTTCGCGGCCGATGATGACCAGCGCGATCAGCGCGTCGACCCGGCCGAAGTTCAGCAGCACCAGCAGCGCCGCGCTGACCATCAGCTTGTCGGCCACCGGATCGAGGAAGGCGCCGAAGGCCGAGGTCTGGTTCAGGCGGCGGGCCAGCCAGCCGTCGAGCCAGTCGGTCAGCGCCGCGACCACGAACGTGCCGGTGGCCAGCACGTCGCGCGCATAGGCGCCGAGCAGTTGGTCGGGCAGGTAGTACAGGGCGACCAGCAGCGGGATCAGCACGATCCGCACCCAGGTCAGGATGATCGGCACGTTGAGCGGCATGGTTGAATGCTAACAGGCTCCGCGCCGCGATTGGGCGCCGCGCTCAATGAAGTTGGCGATAGATGCGTTCGGCCAGTTCGGTGGAGATTCCTTCGACGCCGGCCAGGTCTTCCACGCTGGCCGACACCACGCCGCGCAGGCCGCCGAAGCGCGCCAGCAGGCGTTGCCGCCGCTTGGCGCCCACCCCTTCGATCTGCTCCAGGCGCGACACGCTGCGCGTCTTGGCGCGCCGCGCCCGCATGCCGGTGATGGCGAAGCGGTGCGCCTCGTCGCGGATCTGCGCGACCAGCATCAGCGCGGCCGATTCCGCGCCCAGCGCCAGCGGCGGGCGGCCATCGGCGAACACCAGGGTCTCGAGGCCGACCTTGCGGCCCTCGCCCTTGGCCACGCCCACCAGCAGCGCGATATCCAGGCCCAGCTCGGCGAAGACCTGGCGCGCCACCTCCACCTGCCCCTTGCCGCCGTCGATCAGCACCACGTCGGGCATCACGCCGTCGCCGTCGGCGATCTTCTCGTAGCGCCGGGTGAGCACCTGCCGCATGGCCGCGTAGTCGTCGCCGCCGACGATGTCGCCGATGTTGTAGCGGCGGTATTCCTTGGGCTGCATCGCATGGTGGTGATAGACCACGCACGAGGCCTGGGTGGCTTCGCCCGCGGTGTGGCTGATGTCGAAGCATTCGACGCGCAGCGCTTCCAGCGCGGCTTCGTCGGCCTCCAGCGCCAGCACCTGCGCCAGGGCGCGGGTGCGGGCCTGTTGCGAGCCGGCTTCGGCCAGCACGCGCGCCAAGGCCAGTTCGGCGTTCTTGCGCGCCTGTTCCAGCCAGCTGCGCCGCACGCCCTGCGGCTGGCGCACCAGGGTGACGCGGCTGCCGGCCTGGGCCGACAGCATGCCGGCCAGGTCGGGATCGGGCAGTTCGTGCGACAGCACGATCACCGGCGGCGGGGCGCGGTCGACGTAGTGCTGAGATACGAAGGCCTCCAGTACGTCGCCCGGCGACTCGTCGTCGGCGTGGGTGGGGAAAAAGGTCTTGTCGCCCAGGTGGCGGCCGCCGCGCACCATCGCCAGGTTCACGCAGGCGCGGCCGCCCGACAGCGCTACCGCCACCACGTCGGTATCGCGGCCGCCCGTGCCTTCCATCGTCTGCTGGTGCAGCACCTTGGACAGGGCCGACAGCTGGTCGCGCAGCACGGCGGCCTCTTCGAAGCGCATGGCCTGGGAAGCGGCCTGCATGCGCTGTTCGATCTCGCCCAGCACCGCCTGGGTGTCGCCGCGCAGGAAACGGGTGGCGCGGTCGACGTCGCGCGCGTAATCCTCGTGCGTGACCAGCCCCACGCAAGGGCCCGAACAGCGGTGGATCTGGTGCAGCAGACAGGGCCGCGAGCGGTTGGCGAATACCGTGTCTTCGCAGGTGCGCAGGCGGAACACCTTCTGCAGGATCTGGATGCTTTCGCGCACCGCCCAGGCGGTGGGGAACGGGCCGAAGTACTGGTTGTCGCGGTCGGTGGTGCCGCGGTAGTAGGCGATGCGCGGGAATTCGTGGCCGCTGATCTTCAGGAAGGGGTAGGACTTGTCGTCGCGGAACAGGATGTTGTAGCGCGGCGTCAGCGACTTGATGAGATTGTTCTCGAGCAGCAGCGCCTCGGCCTCGGAGCGCGTGACCGTGACCTCGACCCGCGCCACCCGCGCCACCATGTGGGCGATGCGCGGGCTGTCCGGCTGCTTCTGGAAATACGTGGTGACGCGCTTCTTCAGGTCGCGCGCCTTGCCGACGTACAGCACCTGGCCGTCGGCGTCGATGTGCCGGTATACGCCGGGCAGGTGCGGCAGCCTGGCCAGGAAGTCCTTCAGGTCGAAGGACGGCGGAGCCTCTTGCGGCTGCGCTTCCATCGGCTTGCCTCTCAGCCCTGCGTCCGCACGCAGGCGCGCACGGCGCGGCGGGCGGCGCGGTAGCGGTCGTCGGCTTGCAGCGCGGCCCAGTCGGGCGCGCCGAAGGCCGGGAAGAGACGGCGCAGGCGGCGCACCGATGCGGCCGGGGCGCCGGTGCCGAGCCGGGCCAGCAGCTCGTCGGCCTGGTCGGGCCGGTTGCACACCAGCACCATGTCGCAGCCGGCATCGAGCGCGGCCCGCGCGCGGGCGACGATGTCGCCGGCCACCGTGGCGGCTTCCATGGTCAGGTCGTCGGAGAACACCACGCCGCCGTAGCGCAGCCGGCGGCGCAGGATGCCGCGGATCCACTTGCGCGAGAAGCCCGCCGGCTTGCGGTCCACCGCCGGGAACACGACGTGGGCCGGCATCACCGAACCCAGCACGGCATCGCCCAGCCAGGCATAGGGCGCGGCGTCCTCGGCCAGGATTTCTTCCAGCCCGCGCGGGTCGACCGGGAACTCGAGGTGCGAATCGCCCTCGGGATAGCCATGCCCCGGGAAATGCTTGCCGCAGGCGGCCATGCCGGCCAGCGCCAGGCCCTGGACCAGCGCGCGCGCCAGCATCGTCACCACGCGCGGGTCGCGGTCGAAGGCGCGGTCGCCGATGACGCGGCTGCCGCCATAGTCCAGGTCGAGCACCGGCGTGAAGCTGAGATCGACGCCGCAGGCCCGCAGCTCGGCCGCCAGTACCAGGCCGGTGTCGCTGGCCAGTTTCATCGCGGCCAGCGGGTCTTCCATCCAGCGCCGGCCCAGCGTGCGCATCGCCGGCAGCACGGTGAAGCCGCCGGTGCGGAAACGCTGCACACGACCGCCTTCGTGGTCGACCGCGATCAGCAGCGGCCCCGGCCGCGCGGCGCGCATGGCGGCGGTGAGCGCGGCCAGCTGCGCGCGGTCGCGGAAGTTGCGGGCGAACAGGATCGCCCCGCCCACCAGCGGATGGGCCAGCCGGCGCGCTTCGGCGGCGGTGAGTTCGAGGCCGGCGACGTCCACCATCACCGGGCCGGGCGGCAGGCCCTTGGCGGCCCGCTCGGAAATGTCATGCATCTTTGCTCTTCGTCTCCACGATCACGTAGGCCGCCGCCATGTCGCTCTCGTCGGTCAGCGAGACATGGGCGGCGCCGAAGCGTTCTTCGAACCAGCTGCGCAGCGGCTCGGCCAGCACCACGACCGGGCGGCCGCCGGGCGCGTTCAGCGTCTGCATGCGGCGCCAGCTCATGGGCATGCGCATGCCCAGCCCGATCGCCTTGGAGAACGCCTCCTTGGCGGCGAAGCGCGTGGCCAGGAAGCGCAGGCCGCGCCCAGGGTCGCGCGCGCGGCGGGCCAGGAAGCGTTCGAATTCCTGCGGGCCGAGCACCTTGCGGGCGAAGCGGTCGCCGTGCCGGGCCAGCGCGCGCGCCACGCGGTCGACCCGCAGCAGGTCGATGCCGATGCCGGCGATCGCGCCGCCTGCCGGATGCTGGGGCATCAGTGCGCGGGCCGCAGCAGCACGCCGCGCTGGCTCTGCTGGCGCGCGGCCACCATCAGCGCCTTCATGTCGCGCACGGCGGCCGTCCAGCCGCTGAACACGGCCTGGGCGACGATGGCATGGCCGATGTTCAGTTCGGCGATGCCGTCGAGCTCGGCCACCGGCTGCACGTTTTCGTAGTGCAGGCCGTGGCCGGCGTTGACCCGCAGGCCATGGCGCAGGCCCTCGGCCACCGCTTCGCGGATGCGCGCCAGCTCGGCGTCGCGCGCGCCGGCGGCGGCTTCGGCATAGGCGCCGGTGTGCAGTTCGATCACCGTGGCGCCGGCGCGCACCGCGGCGTCGATCTGCGGAGCTTCGGGATCGATGAACAGCGACACGCGCACGCCGGCATCGTGCAGCCGCGCCACCGCGGCCGCCACCGCGTCGAAATGGCCGAGCACGTCGAGCCCGCCTTCGGTGGTGAGTTCCTGCCGCTTCTCGGGCACCAGGCAGACGTCGTGCGGCCTGACGCGGCAGGCGATGGCCAGCATTTCGCCGGTGATCGCGCATTCGAGGTTCATGCGGGTACGGAGCTGGCCGCGCAGCGCGTCGACGTCGGCATCCTGGATGTGGCGGCGGTCTTCGCGCAGGTGCAGCGTGACGAGGTCGGCCCCCGCCTCTTCGGCCAGCAGCGCGGCCCGCACCGGATCGGGGTAGGAGACGTGCCGCTGCTGGCGCAGCGTGGCCACGTGGTCGATGTTGACGCCGAGCTCGATCATGGCATGGACGGATGAAGAGTCAGGGAAGGTAGTCTTGCAGGTCGCGCAGGACCTGGCGCGTGGCGAGCGGACGCCCGCTCATATGATAATCGAGACGTTCGCGCAGCAGCCGGCGCAGCTCCGGCTCGACCGCCGGCTCGTCGAAACGGCCGGCCGCCAGCGCCAGCAGCGCGCGGCCGCTGACGGCGCCGGGCGGCTCGGCAGCGCCGGCCGGCAGCGGCTGCGGGCCGGCCTCCAGCGGCACCCGGTAGCGCAGGCCGGCCTGTACCGGCTCGCCGTCGTCGGTGGCGCCGGCCTCGAAGCCGTAGCCGATTTCCTGCAGCAGCCGCCATTCGAAGCCACGCAGCGAGGCCGACAGCCGCGGCTGCGCCGCCAGCCGCGCCAGCGCGTCGGCGTAGGCGTCGAACAGGGCCTCGTGCGGGTCGTCGCGGCCCAGCAGGCGCAGCAGCAGTTCGTTCAGGTACCAGGCCGACATCGCCGCCGCGCCCAGCAGGCGCTGGGGCGGCCCGGACCATTCCGCGCGCACCAGGGTCTTGATCTCGCCGGCGCCGCTCCACGACAGGCTCAGCCGCTGGAACGCCACCAGCACCGGGCGCAGCGCGGAATGCGGCCGCTTGGCGCCCTTGGCCACCAGCGCCTGGCGGCCGTGCGAATGGGTGAAGACGTCCAGGATCAGCGAGGTTTCGCGGTAGGGGTAGCTGTGCAGCAGATAGGCCGCCGCGTCGTCGACCCGGTTGCCGCGCGGGCGCGCCGCGCGGCGCGTGGCCGGTGCCTGGCCCCGGGGCGCCCTTCCCGCGGCCGGCGCCGCGCCCACCGGCGCCCCGGCGGCGAACGCCGGCGCTTCGCCCGCGGGCGGACCGCCGTTATTCATAGCCCAGGTCGCGCAGCGCGCTGTCGCGCTCGGCCCAGCCCTTGCGGACCTTGACGTAGATTTCCAGGTGGACGGGCTTGTCGAGCAGCTTGGCGATGTCCTGCCGCGCCTCGGTGGCGATGCGCTTCATGCGCTCGCCGCCGGCGCCCAGCAGGATGGGCCGGTGGCTGTCGCGGTCGACGATCACGCAGGCGGCGATGCGGGCCAGCCGCGGCTGCTCTTCCCACTGCTCCACCACCACGGTGGCGCCGTAGGGCAGTTCGTCGCCCACCAGACGGAAGATTTTTTCGCGGATCAGCTCGCCGGCGATGAAGCGCACCGGCCGGTCCGTGAGCGTATCGGCCTCGAACATGGCCTCGCCCTCGGGCAGGCCCTTGGCGATCTCGTCCAGCAGCACGTCGAGCTGGCGGTCGCGCGCGGCGCTGACCGGCACCACGGCGTCGTAGCCGCGCTGTTCGACGACCTTCTGCACATAGGGGAACAGCGCGTTGCGATCCTTCAGCAGGTCGACCTTGTTGACCGCCAGCACGGTGCGCGTGCCCTCGGGCAGCAGCGGCAGCACGTTGGCGTCGCCGGCCGACCACTTGCCCGCCTCCACCACGTGCACCACCACGTCCACCCCTGCCAGCGCCTGCGTGACGACGCGGTTCATCATGCGGTTCATCGCGCCGCCGTGGCGGGTCTGGAAGCCGGGGGTATCGACGAACACGAACTGCTCGGCGCCGCGCGTGAGCACGCCGTGGATCCGGTGGCGCGTGGTCTGCGCCTTGCGCGAGACGATGCTGATCTTGGCTCCGACCAGCGCGTTGAGCAGCGTCGACTTGCCGACGTTCGGGCGGCCGACGATGGCCACCAGGCCGCAGCGCGTAACGGCTTCGGCCATGGTCATTTGCGCACCGGCGCGGAAGCCGGCGGCGCCGCCGCGGGCATGTCGGGCCGCGCCGGCGCGGGGCCGGAAGCGCCGTCGACCGGTTCCGGCGCCGCAGCGGCCTGTGCCGCTGCCGGCCTGGCCGCCGCCGGGGAAGCTGCCGCCTCAGGCGCGACGGCCGCGGCCTGCATCTTGGCCGCCGCGGGCGCGGCGGCATCCGGGGCGGATTCGGCGCCTTCGACCGCCTGCGCCACCGCCACCGGCAGCGACAGCTGCGCCGCCTTGCGCGCCCGCGGCGCGCGCCTGGCCGGGCCGGGGTTGGCGGCCAGGGCCGCCTCCAGCGCCTGCTTGGCGGCGGCCTGCTCGGCGGCGCGCCGGCTGCCGCCGATGCCCACCACCTGCACGTCGAGCTTGGGGATCGCGCACTCGACCTCGAACTCCTGGCTGTGCGCGGCGCCATGGGTGGCCACCACCGTATAGACCGGCAGCGCGATCTTGCGGCCCTGCAGGTATTCCTGCAGCAGCGTCTTGGCGTCTTTGCCCAGCGTCTTGGGATCGACCGTTTCCAGCACCGGCTTGTACAACCGCGCGATCACCGCGCTGGCGGCCGGAAAGCCGGCGTCGATGAAGATCGCGCCGAAAATGGCCTCCAGCGTGTCGGCCAGGATCGACGGCCGGCGGAAACCGCCGCTTTTCAGCTCGCCCTCGCCTAGCCGCAGGAAACGCGACAGCTCCACGCGCTGCGCGATCTCGGCCAGCGAGGCCTGCTTGACCAGGTTGGCGCGCAGCCGTGACAGATCGCCTTCGTCGATGCGGCTGAAGCGGTCGTACAGCAGCGCGGCGACGGCGCAGTTCAATACGCTGTCGCCCAGGAATTCGAGCCTCTCGTTGTGCTTGCTGCTATGGCTGCGATGCGTCAGAGCCTGTTCGAGCAGGCTCTTGTTCTTGAAGCTGTAGTCCAGGTTGGTTTCAAGCGCGCTGAAACTCATGCATCGACCTTGAGGCCCCGGCGCGCGCGCTGCGGCACGCGCGCCCATGGGTAGATATTAATGAAAGCTGCCAATCCGCTTCAGGTCTCCGAAATTCATCCAGACGAAGAAGGCCTTGCCGACGATATTTCCTTCCGGCACGAAGCCCCAATACCGGCTGTCGGCACTATTGTCGCGGTTATCGCCCATCATGAAATAGTTGCCGGGCGGCACTTTGCAACGAACCCCTTCGCGCGAATAGCTGCACATATTCTTGTTGGGAAAATCCGCAAACGGCTCGATTTCCGGCGATCTGCGTTCTTCCAGCAATATATCGTGGCCAACGCCGTTCAATGTTTCATGATACAGGCCGGCGTAGGAAACCCGGTCCGGATCGAAATATTCCCCTTTCGACTCCAGCGGAACCGGCTGGCCGTTGACGGTGAGCCGCTTGTTCAGATAGGAAATCTCGTCGCCCGGCACGCCGATCACGCGCTTGATGTAATCGACCTGCGGATCGACGGGGTAGCGGAACACCACCACGTCGCCGCGCCTGGGCTCGCCCAGCGGGATGATTTTCTTGTCGACGATGGGCAGCCGGATGCCATAGGTGAATTTGTTGACCAGGATCAGGTCGCCGATCTGCAGCGTGGGAATCATCGAGCCCGACGGAATCCGGAACGGCTCGAACAGGAAGGAGCGCAGCACGAACACGAACAGGATCACCGGGAAGAAGCTGACGGAATACTCCACCCACCACGGCATCCGCCCTGCCTTGTCGGCCACTTCCTGGCGCTGGCGCACCACCTCGGCGTCGCCGCCGGCGGCGCGCAGCGCGGGCGCGCGGCCGGCATCGAATTCGGCCACCGCCAGGCCGACGCGGCGCAGGCGCGCAGCCCGCAGCGAAAAACGGTCGACCGCCCACACGATGCCCGTCACGATCAGCAGGACGAACAGGATAAGGGCAAAATTCAAACTCATGACTGCGCCTCCCGGCGGCTTTTCGTTGGAAGTTGAGGGTTATTTGTCTTCGACTTGCAGAATCGCCAGGAACGCTTCCTGGGGAATCTCGACGCTGCCGACCTGCTTCATCCGTTTCTTCCCCGCCTTCTGTTTCTCGAGCAGTTTCTTCTTGCGCGTGATGTCGCCGCCATAGCATTTGGCCAGCACGTTCTTGCGCAGCGCCTTGACGTTCTCGCGCGCGATCACCTCGGCGCCGATCGCCGCCTGGATCGCGACGTCGTACATCTGGCGCGGAATCAGTTCGCGCATGCGCGCGGTCACGTCGCGGCCGCGCGCGCGCGCATTCGAGCGGTGCACGATCAGCGACAGCGCGTCGACCTTGTCGCCGTTGATCAGCAGGTCGACCCGCACCACGTCGGCGCTGCGGTACTCCTTGAATTCGTAATCCATCGACGCATAGCCGCGCGATACCGATTTCAGCCGGTCGAAGAAATCGAGCACGATCTCGGCCAGCGGTATTTCATAGGTGAGGTGCACCTGGCGGCCGTGATAGGCCATATTGATCTGCACGCCGCGCTTGGCGGTGCACAGCGTGATGACCGGCCCCACGTATTCCTGCGGCATGAACAGCGTGACGGTGACGATCGGCTCGCGGATGTCGGCGATCCGGCCCACCTCGGGCATCTTGGACGGACTGTCGACCATGACCACCGAGCCGTCGCGCAATTCGACCTCGTACACCACCGACGGCGCGGTGGTGATCAGGTCCATGTCGAATTCGCGCTCCAGCCGCTCCTGCACGATCTCCATGTGCAGGAGGCCCAGGAAGCCGCAGCGGAAGCCGAAGCCGAGCGCCTGCGACACTTCCGGTTCGTACATCAGCGCCGCATCGTTGAGCTTGAGCTTTTCGAGCGAATCGCGCAGCTGGTCGTATTCGCTGGATTCCACCGGATAGAGGCCGGCGAACACCTGCGGCTTGATTTCCTTGAAGCCGGGCAGCGCCTCGGGCGCCGGCCGCGCCGCGCTGGTGAGGGTGTCGCCCACCTTGGCGTGCTTCAATTCCTTGATGCCGGCGATCACGAAGCCCACCTCGCCGGCCGACAGCTGGGTGCGGCTTTCGGACTTGGGCGTGAACACGCCCACCTGCTCGCACAGGTGGCTGGCGCCGGTGGCCATCAACAGCACCTTGTCCTTCGGCTTGAGCGCGCCGTTGACCACGCGCACCAGCATCACCACGCCCACGTAGTTGTCGAACCAGGAGTCGATGATCAGCGCCTGCAGCGGGCCGGCGGGGTCGCCCTCGGGCGGCGGGATGCGCGCGATCACGGCTTCGAGGATGTCGTCGATGCCCATGCCCGTCTTGGCGCTGGCCGGGATCGCGTCGTCGGCCGGGATGCCGATGACTTCCTCGATTTCCTGCTTGGCGTTGTCGGGATCGGCCTGCGGCAGGTCCATCTTGTTGAGCACCGGCACCACTTCCACGCCGAGCTCGATCGCGGTGTAGCAATTGGCGACCGTCTGCGCTTCAACGCCCTGGGAGGCGTCGACCACCAGCAGCGCGCCTTCGCAGGCCGACAGCGAGCGGCTGACCTCGTACGAGAAATCGACGTGGCCCGGGGTGTCGATCAGGTTCAGCTGGTAGACCTTGCCGTCGCGCGCGGGATAGCGCAAGGCGGCCGTCTGCGCCTTGATCGTGATGCCGCGCTCGCGCTCGATATCCATCGAATCCAGCACCTGGGCTTCCATCTCCCGGTCGGACAGCCCGCCGCAGCGCTGGATCAGGCGGTCGGCAAGCGTCGACTTGCCGTGGTCGATGTGGGCGATGATGGAAAAATTGCGAATGTGCTGCATGCGGTCCGTGATGTGGTGGAATGCCGGGGCCGACGAAAAAAGGGGGCGCCACGCGCCCCGCTCCGCACCCGGCGCGGCGGAAACCCGCCGCCCGAGCCGATTTTTTCATGCCGTAACCGTATTTTACCCGGTGTACGCCCCCGGGGCCCATCCAGGCTGCAGATGTGCCGCATCCAGGCTGCAGCCCATCCAGGATGCGGCGGATCCGGCTCCGCCGGTCCGCCCGCATCGCCCCCTGGGGGGCGCGCGAAGCGCGTAGGGGGGGCCTTACTTCACCGGCCGCAGCGGCACCCATTGGGTCAGATCGTCGCGCCGGACCAACACCACGCAGGGGCGGGAACGGTCGAGCTTGGCGACCAGGGCGTTGAACTGCGTCGCGCTGGTGATCTCGGAATTGTTCAGCGCCAGCAGAATGTCGCCCTTGCGGATGCCGGCCCGGGCGGCGGGGCCTTCGGCCGTTTCCACCACCACCCCGCCGCGCACGCGCAGTTCGCGGCGCTGGTCGGCCGGCAGGTCGGTCACCGTCACGCCCAGGGCGTTGGTTTTCTGTGTCTGGCTGCCTTCGTCGCCCGGCTTGCCGGTGGCGGCGCTGTCGGACTGCAGTTCGGCCACGGTGATGTCGAGGTTACGCGTGGCGCCGCGGCGCCAGACCTGGATCGTGGTCTTGGTGCCGGGCTTGGTGTCGCCCACCGCGCGCGGCAGGTCGGAAGCGCGATCGATGGTCTTGTCGCCGAACTTCAGGATCACGTCGCCGGCCTCGATGCCGGCCTTCTCCGCCGGGCTGCCCGCTTCGACCATGCCGACCGAGGCACCGGTGGTGCGGCCCAGGCCGATGGCGTCGGCCACTTCCTTGGTGACTTCGCCGATCTGCACGCCGATGCGTCCCCGGATCACGCGGCCGCTGGTGCGCAGCTGTTCGACCACGCGCATCGCGTCGTCGATCGGGATCGACAGCGAGATGCCCATGAAGCCGCCGCTGCGGGATATGATCTGCGAATTGATGCCGACCACCTCGCCGCGCATATTGAGCAGCGGACCGCCCGAATTGCCGGGGTTGACGGCGACGTCGCTCTGGATGAACGGAAGGTAGTCGCCGGTGTCGCGGCCCTTGGCGCTCACCACGCCGGCAGTTACCGTGGATTCCAGCCCGAACGGCGACCCGATCGCCAGTACCCATTCGCCCTTGCGCAGCTGGTTCGGGTCGCCGATCTTGAGCGGAACCATGTTGCTGGCCTCGATCTTGATCAGCGCGACGTCGGTGCGCTCGTCGGAGCCGATCACCTTGGCCTTGAATTCGCGGCGGTCGGTCAGCGTGACGTAGATGTCGTCGGCGCCCTTGACCACGTGGTGGTTGGTCAGGATGTAGCCGTCGGCCGAAATGAAGAAGCCGGAGCCCACGCCGCGCGGCACTTCCTGTTCATCGTCGCCGGAATCGGGCGCATTGGGCGATTTGGGCGTATTCGGCGCGGGCCGGCCGCGGCCCTGTCCCGGCGGCACGAAATCGGGCCCGAAGAACCAGCGGAACAATTCGTAGGGATCCTGGCCGCCGGCGGCCGGCCCGCGCGACGGCGCCTTGGCCGTGGTGCGGATGTTGACCACGGCGGGATCGGCCTTCTCGACGATGTCGGTGAAATCGGGCAGGACACGGGTCTGCGCCTGGGCGCCGGGGGTCTGGGCCTGCGCGCCGGGCAGCGATCCGGCCTGCAGGGCCAGCGCTGCGAACAGCGCCAGGAAACAGTTGCGCGCAGTCGCTGCGAGCGACGGCTGGGACAGGCGTGGCATGGTGGAACTCCGGGAAAAGGACAAGGGGTGCGTGCTCCCAGGCCCGCAAGGTCGCTCAGGGTTGGCTGGCGCCGGGCTTGTTGTATTGGATGGAATCGGCAACCTGCTGGATGGTGGCCAGCGGCACTTCGCCCAGCACGGTGATCCAGTAGTCGCCCAGGCGGCGGCCCACCACGTGGATGGCCCCGCGCGGCCCCGGGCCGACCTGTTGCGGGTGGCTGGGGCTGAACGGTTCGATGAAGACCGAAATGGCCGCCAGGCCGTCGGACAGCATGACCTGCTTGACGTTGGGCTTGCCGCCCATCGAGCGCTGCACCTGGGTGATCCGGGTGAAACCGGCCGGCTCGCCCACGCTCCACCCGGCGGCGGCCAGGTCGGTGGGAATGAGGTTGGTGCGCACCACCTTCCAGCCGGCGGTGGACCAGCGTGGCTTGAGCTGCTTGCGATCGATGCCGCCGATCTGCACCGACGTGAAGGCCACCTGTTCGATGACTTCTTCCTGCGGCGCCAGCGTCTGGGCGCGCAGCAGCAGCCCGGAGTCGGTATCGGCGCACAGCCGGTAGCCGTAGCGGCTATCGTCTTTGGGATCGAGGCTGATGACCTGGCAGTCGCGGTCGGCCACCCGCTCGGGCTCCGGCTCGACGCTGACGTCGTACTGCCCCAGCAGTTGCTGGGCGCTGCCCAGCATCAGGCCGGGAAAGCGGTCGCGCGCGGTGCGCTGTTCCACCAGGATCGCGCGCCGCGACGGAATGAGGCACTGGATTTCGTCGTTGTTGCGCAGGAATTCGAGCGGCTGGCCGTCGAGCACCTCGAGCCGCTCGTATTCGCCCTTGGCGTCGGCCATGTGGGTGACCCGCGACGATTGCAGCGCCGGCCCCTGCTGGTAGGTGAACACGCCGGTGTAGTCGAGCCGCTGGGCGGCCGTCTGGATGCGCTGCAGCAGCGCCACGCTGGCGGCCGGATCCGGGGGGGTGTCGTGGGCCGCCGTCTGGGCCTGGGCCTGGGCGGCGAGCGCACAGGCCAATGCGAACAGGATGTGGCGGGCCGCGACGGCGAAGTGCGCCGTGCGGGCCGGCTCGAGCACTGCGCGGTATTTCAACGCTGTCCTTCCTGGCTTTCGTAAGACGTGTTCGAAATCTCGCGGATCGCGCTGCGGCCGGAAATCTGGCGGTGGGCCTCGAGGTATTCGGCCAGCGACATTTCGAAGCCCGGATCGATCCGGTTCGAAACGGCGGGCTGGGTGGCGGCCACCGGGGTGATGCCGGCCACCGTGCCCGCGGGCGGGGCGGCCGCCTGCACGGCCAGCCGGGGCGCGTCGGACGGCGTGCCGAAGAACGGCTGCGCCACCCAGGTGACCGAGGCCACGGCAGCGGCCGCCGCCAGGCCCGGGAAGCCGTAGCGCGCCATGAAGCGGCGCGACTTCGACCGGCGCGGCGCGGCGATGATGGCCGGCTCCTGCGCCAGCGCCTGCGCCAGGCGCTGCTGGAAGGCGGCGGACATCGGCTGCGCCAGTTCAGGGGTGCGAAGAACGTCTCCGATGAGATGATAGGTATCCCAACGGGCACGCCCCTCGGCGGTATCCAGGAAGGCAGGCAGTTCGCCGTCGGGATCCTCCGCTTCGCCGTCCATGAAGCCGGACAGCCATTCCGGCTCCGGGATCCCCGCCGCACCGTCGGTAAACGAACTCGCCGTGCCGCTGCGCGATGTGACCTGCATTTCCTTCACCTCCGCGGCCGTTGCCGGCCGGTATGCCTGTTGCCTGGACGTCATGCCTGGAATTCGATCGAGTGCGGTTCACCGCAGAGGTTCACCACCGTTTGTCATCCTGCGTACCCAGCAAAGGCCTGAGCCGGGTGGCGATCGCCTCGCGCGCGCGGAAGATGCGGGAGCGGACCGTGCCGATCGGACATCCCATGGACTGGGCGATGTCTTCATAGCTCATGCCTTCGATTTCACGCAGAACGATAGCCGTGCGAAGCTCTTCAGGCAAAGCTTCGATGGCCTGGTTGACGGTTTCCGCGATTTCGCGGCTCGCCATCATCGATTCAGGCGTGTTGATATCGCTTAGGTTGTCGGTTTCATCGAAAGTTTCACCGTCTTCATTTTCGTATTCGGACGGCGAGCTGGGGCGCCGGCCGGACGCCACCAGGTGGTTCTTGGCCGTATTGATGGCTATCCGGTACAGCCAGGTATAGAAGGCGCTTTCGCCACGGAATTGCGGCAGCGCACGATAGGCCTTGATGAAGGCTTCCTGGGCGACGTCTTCGACCTCGCTCGGATCGCGCACGAAACGCGACAGCAGGCGCACGATCTTGCGCTGGTACTTCAGCATCAACAGCTCGAACGCCTTCTTGTCGCCGCGCTGCACGCGCAGGACGAGTTCGGCATCGACCTCGCGTTCGGTCGTCATGCCGGCGGCTCCAGGCGCGGGTCGGCCGTGCCGGCCGGCATCGCCAGCGGGGCCTGCCGCCGCATCGCCCAGCGGGCGCCGATGCGCAGCCGGCGCCAGTGGTCTGGCGCCATGGCGTCGGACCACAGCGTGAAGCGGATGCGGCGCCACGGCGCGCCGGGCGCGGCGGACAGCGGCCGCGCCGGCCCTTCGAGGGTCAGCCAGCCCCAGGGCGACAGCCAGATCCGTTGGGGCTCCACGCGCTGCCAGCCGCCGCCGGCGTCGACCGCCCAGTGTCCGCCGGCGTCGAGCGCGACGGCGCGCGGACCGGCGGCCGGCCGGCGGCGCGCGCGCGCCGTCCAGGCG
>NZ_BAABFO010000019.1:0-97016 GCF_039541095.1 Pigmentiphaga soli | reverse complement strand
CCGCGCGCGGCGGGCACGACGAGCACGAGCGCGAATGCGCCCGCGTGCGCGCCGCGCTGGCGAACGCCATCGCCGCCGATGGCGCAGCGGGCGGCGCCGGGCGTGGCGGACGCGCCCGCCGCGCCGCCCTGCCGGAACCGGCAGGCGAGGTCGCCGACTATTCCATGTACCGCCAGCGCTATCTTTCGCTGCAGCACACGATGGAGACGGCCATCGCGGCCTTGCGCGGCCGGCTGCGGGGGGCGCTGGCGGCCGGCACGCCCGGCATGGCGCGGCTGGCGGCGCTGGACGCCGTCATGGAACGCGCGCTGGGCGCGCGCGAACGCGGCCTGCTGGCCGGCGTGCCCGCGCTGCTGGAAACCCGCTTCGACCG
Source organism: Pigmentiphaga soli (assembly GCF_039541095.1). NCBI lineage: Bacteria > Pseudomonadati > Pseudomonadota > Betaproteobacteria > Burkholderiales > Alcaligenaceae > Pigmentiphaga > Pigmentiphaga soli. Next base: position 96,643 of record NZ_BAABFO010000019.1, on the reverse strand, counting down.
CCTGCGCCGGGCCGCCGCGCAGGACGCCGGCACCGAGGGCGATGCCGCTGGCGACCCGCCCCCCGGCTCCTGGCTGGCCGTGTTCCGCAAGGACATGCAGCGCGTGCTGCTGGCCGAACTCGATATCCGCCTACAACCGGTCGAGGGGCTGCTGGCCGCCCTGCGCGCCGCCTGATCACGACGCCATGACCCGACACCTTTTCCCGCTTTGCGTTTTCATGGCCGGCCTGGCCGTGGCCGGCTGGATCGCGGCCGGCTATGCCGGCGGCCATCTGCTGGCGCTGTGCGTCACCCTGCTGATCGTCGCCTTCTACCTGGCGGGGGCGCTGGAGCTGTATCGCTACCGGCAGGCCACGGCCGCGCTGTGCGATGCCCTGGCCGGCCTGTCGGAGCCGCCCGCCGGCCTCGGCGCCTGGCTGGAACGCCTGCCCGCCGGCCTGCGCAATGCGGTGCGGCTGCGCATCGAAGGCGAGCGCGCCGCCTTGCCGGGCCCGGGACTGACGCCCTATCTGGTGGGCCTGCTGGTGCTGCTGGGCATGCTGGGCACCTTCCTCGGCATGGTGGCCACCCTGCGCGGCACCGGACTGGCGCTGGAAAGCGCGACCGATCTGCAGGCCATCCGGGCCTCGCTGGCGGCGCCGGTCGAAGGCCTGGGCTTCGCGTTCGGCACCTCGATCGCCGGCGTGGCCACTTCCGCCATGCTGGGCCTGCTTTCCGCGCTGTGCCGGCGCGACCGGCTGCGGGCGGCGCAGGCCCTCGACGCCCGCATCGCCACCACGCTGCGCGTGTTCTCGCCCGCCCACCGGCGCGACGAGATGTTCCGGCTGCTGCAGCGGCAGGCCGAGACCATGCCCGCCCTGGTCGACCGGCTGGAAGCGATGGCGGCCGCCATGGCGCAGCAGGGCCAGGCCCTGAACGAGCGGTTGGCCGCCGGCCAGGAGGCCTTCCATGGCAAGGCCGGCGCCGCCTACGAGCAACTGGCCGACTCGGTGCGGCAGTCGCTGCAGGAAAGCGTGACCACCAGCGTGACAGCCAGCGCCCGCGCGGCCGGCGAAGCCATCCGGCCGGCGGTGGAAGCCGCGATGGCCGGCATCGCGCGCGAGACGGCCGCCTTGCACCAGACCGTCACGCAAGCCGTGGGGCAGCAGCTGGACGGCGTGACGCAGCGGCTCGAAACCGCCACCGCCACGGTCGCCACGACGTGGACCGACGCCCTGGCGGAACACCGGCGCGCCGGCGACGCGCTCTCGGCCGGCCTGCGCGAGTCGCTCGACGGCTTCGCCGGCACGTTCGAACGCCGCTCGGCCGACCTGGTGGAGAACGTCTCGGCCCGGCTGGAAGCCGCCGCCGGCCGCCTGTCGCAATCGTGGCGCGACGCGCTCGCCCAGCACGAACGCAGCGGCGAAAAGCTGGCGCACGACAACCGGCAAGCCCTGGCAGCCGCGGCCGAAGCCTTCGAACGGCACGCGGCATCGCTGGTGGGCACGATAGGCGGCTCGCATGCCGAGCTGCAGGCCGCGCTGGCGGCGGCCGACCGGCAGCGGCTGGAACAATGGGCCGGAACGCTGGACACGATGGCCGCCGGCCTGCGCCGCGAATGGGAACAGACGGGCGCCGCCGCCGCCGGCCGGCAGCAGGAAATCTGCGACACGCTGGCCCGTACCGCGCAAGAGGTCTCGGCCCGCACGCAGGAACAGGCCAGCCTCACCATCGCCGAGATCGGCCAGCTGGTTCAGGCCGCCTCGGAAGCCCCGCGGGCCGCGGCCGAGGTGGTGGCCGAACTGCGGCAGAAGCTTTCCGACAGCATGGCGCGCGACAATGCGATGCTGGAAGAACGCAGCCGCCTGCTCGATACGCTGGGCACCCTGCTCGACGCCGTCAACCATGCCTCCACCGAACAGCGCCAGGCCGTCGACGCGCTGGTCTCCGGCTCGGCCGAGCTGCTCGACCGCGTCGGCGCCCGCTTCGCCGAGCGGCTGGAAACCGAAACGGACAGGCTGGCCACGGCCGCCGCCGAAGCCACCGGCGGCGCGGTGGAAATCGCCAGCCTGGGCGACGCGTTCGGCGCCGCCGTGCAGCAGTTCGGCCAGTCCAGCGACAAGCTGACCGAGCATCTGCAGCGCATCGAATCCGCGCTGGAAAAATCGATGGCGCGCAGCGACGAACAACTGGCCTATTACGTGGCGCAGGCCAGGGAAGCCATCGACCTGAGCGTGCTGTCGCAGAAGCAGATCATCGAAAACCTGCAGCAGCTGGCCGGCCAAGCGCAAGCCGCGGGACCGGAGGCGGCATGAAGGCCCGTCCGGCCGGCTTGCGGCGCGCGCCCGCCGCGCCCCGCCCCGGGAGGCCCGTGCGGTGAACGACGACGTCGACGCCGGCCTGGAAACCCCGGCCCCCGTCTGGGCCGTGTTCGGCGACCTGATGTCGGCGCTGCTGGGCGCCTTCGTGCTGATCCTGGTCAGCGTGATCGGCATGCAGCTGCAACTGTCGGCCCGGCTGGAAGACGAGATCAGGCAGCGCCAGCAGGAAACCCAGCGCCGCCAGGCCCTGGAACAGGCGCTGGCCGGACCGCTGGCGGCCGGGCGGGTAACCTTCGTCGACGGCCGCATCGGCATCAGCGGCAGCGTGCTGTTCGCGCTCAACTCCGACCAGTTGCAGCCCGCCGGCCGCGAAGTCCTGCACAGCCTGGCCCGGCCCCTGGCGGAATACCTGCGCGCCCGCGACGAAGTCCTGATGGTGAGCGGCTTCACCGACGACCGCCAGGTGCGCGACACCAACCGCCGCTTCGCCGACAACTGGGAGCTGTCGGCCCAGCGCGCGCTGACGGTGACCCGCGCGCTGATCGACGAAGGCGTCCCTTCCTCGTCGGTCTTCGCCGCCGCCTTCGGCGAGGAGCAGCCGGTGGCCTCGAATGCGGATGCCGTGGGGCGGGCCAGGAACCGCCGCGTGGAAATCACGCCCACGCCGCGGCCGAAACCCCGCGCGGACCAGGCCCGTGAATAGCGCCCAGGCCCAGCTGGCCGCATGGCGCGAACAGGGCGCCGACCGGCTCGACCCCATACGCTTTCACTTCATCGAAGCATTGGCCCGCCGCACCATGGCCCGCAACGGCGACACGCGCCGCGTGCTGGACGCACGCCTGTCCGCGCTGCTGGCGGACTATCGCCGGATGCTCGAAAGCCCCGTGGTCGAACCGCCCCCCCGCCGGGGCCGCGGGCCGCTGGCGGCATTGGCCGACGACATCGCCTGCCGCTCGCCGGCGCGCGCCAGCGGTTCCGCCGCCGACCAGCCCGCCTATCCCGAACTCCCCGCCCTCGACGAGTTCCGCGCAATCTGGTCCAGGCTGGGCGCCGACCGGCTGCTGCGCCAGTCGCGCGCGCAGGTGCCGGCCAACGCCGGCCCGCTCAATTCCAGCCATCTCGTGCAGCGCTCGCTCGAACTGATGCGCGAGCTCTCGCCCGGATACCTGCACCACTTCGCCGCCTACGCCGACAGCCTGTCGTGGCTGGAGCAGATGAAGGACGCCGGCAAGGAGGCTCCCGCCGCGAGCCCGGCCAGGAAGAGCCCGCGCCGGGCGCGCTAGCCGCCCTCGGGGATCAGGTCCGGAACGTCCCGCGCTTGCGGCCTTCCGACAGGTCGAGGAACAATTCCTCCATCGGAATCATGCGGCCGATCAGCCCCTGTTCGTGCGAATACTGCATGAGCGTCGAATAGTTCTTCACGTTCTCGGGCGTCAGGCCGTACACCCACGGATCGGGCCCCAGCAGCCGCTCCTGTTCTTCCAGCGCCTCCTGGCACCACGCCAGCGGCGCCACGCGCGGATTGCGCATGCGCTTCATGCCCACCGCCTTGGCCTGCTCGAAGGCCTTGTACAGGCTGCGCGGGATCCAGGGGTGACGCTCGGCGATCTCTTGCTTGATCCCCACCACGTGCATGATGGGAAAGATCCCGGTGCGCTGGTAATACTCGATCTCGGCCGCCTTGGGGTTCTCGAACAGCCGCCCCACCCGCGGATCCTTCCTGACGATGGGTTCGATGATGTCGGGGTGCAGCAACGCATCCAGTTCGCCTTCGGCCAGCATGGTCTCGACGGACTTGTCGTCGGGCACGCGCGTCAGCCGCAGCCCCTTGGGCGGCGTGAAATCGATGTCCTCGTCCAGGTCGGAATACCAGTCGATCGACGTGTGCGGCACGCCGTACTCGTGCTCCAGCATGCCGCGCAGCCACAATACCGCCGTCACCTGGTAGGCCTTGACGCCCACCTTGCGGCCGATCAGGTCGGTTGGCTTGGCGATGCCCTTGTTCTTGTTGATGTAGATGAAGCCGTGCCGGAAGCGGCGGTGCGGGAAAACCGGAATCGCGCGCAACGGCATGCCGCGGTCGCGCGCGACGATGTACGACGAACCCGACACCTCCGCGGCGTCGAATTCCTTGTTGCGCAGGAAACGCCAGTGCCGCGTGATCGAATCCATGCCAGTCAGCACGGTCAGGTCGATGCCCTCGGCCTGCACGGTGCCGTCCTTGAGCGGCCGGGTGATCTCGTAATCGCCCACGGCCAGCGTCAATTGAATATTCTTCATGCAATGATCTGCCTTCTGGAAAGTGATGCCCGATGCCCGCTACCGCATCTGCAGGATGATGGCGCGGTCGCTGCTCATGTCGGTCGCCGTGCGCAGCGCCGGGGCCGATGGCCCGGCGCACGCCGGCCATCCGTCAGGCCGAGGCCAGCGCCGCCCTGACCTTGTCCGGCGTCAGCGGCAGCGAACGCAGGCGCACCCCGGTCGCCGCGAAGATCGCGTTGCCGATGGCGCCCGGCGGCGTGACGTTCGGCACCTCGCCCGCGCCCAGCGGCGGCCGGTCGGAATCGATCAGCGTGACCTCGATCGATTCGGGCATCTCGCTGAACTGCAGCACCGGATAGGTCAGCCAGTCGGTCGACGCGACACTGGCGCCGCGGTACAGCACCTGTTCCTTCAGCGTACGGCTGATGCCCATGATGGTGCCGCCCTCGGCTTGCGCGCGCAGGCCGTCGGGATTGGCGATCCGGCCGGCGTCGAAGGCGACGAAGGCGCGCTTGACGCGGACCAGGCCGGTGCGCTTGTCGATCGCCACGTCGACGATGGTGGCCAGGTTGCCCCACGCCCCGTGGTTCGACAGCGCGCCGTCGCCCGGGCACATGGCGGCGATGCCACGGCACTCGATCAGGTCGCCCTTGACGACCGGCTTCTGCTTCGGCTTCCAGGCGGCCGCCTTCGCCACGGTCTCGATCACGTGCCGAGCGCGTTCGCTGGGCGTGTGCCTGAGCCGGAACTCGACCGGATCGACGCCTGCCTTGGCCGCCAGATCGTCCATCATGCTTTCGATCGCGAAGGTGTTCTGGATGCCGGCCACCGAACGCATGTAGATCGCACGCACGGTTTCCTCGGTGTAGTGCGTCACCACGCGCAGGTTGGGGATGCCGTAGCCCGGGGTATCGGCGCCGCCGCTCAGGCGCTTGTGGCCCGGGCTGGTGCCGAGCGCGCGCCAGGCCAGGATGTTGCCGCGCTCGCCGGTGGAATGCCCGGGCGTGCGGTTCTCGAACTGCCAGGCGACGATGGCGCCGCCGCGGTCGATGCCGGCCTTGGTGCGGATGACGGCCGCGGGGCAGAACGGCGACCACTGGTGCTCGTCGGCGCGCTGCCACTGCACGCGCACCGGGCGGCCGACGGCCTGCGACAGCAGCGCCGCGTCGGCGGCCGCGTCGTCCACGCCCAGGCGGCCGTACGAGCCGGCCCCCTGCACCCACACCACCCGCACCTTCTCCACCGGCAGGCCCAGCATGGCCGCCACGTCGCGCCGGGTGCCGTCCGGCCACTGGGTGCCCGACCAGATCGTCAGGCCCTCGGCGCGGAAGTCGGCCACCGCGCACGACGGCCCCATCATGCCGTGCGAGTTGTCGGGCAGGTAATAGGTGCCCTCGACCACGTGCGCGGCCTTGGCGAAGCCGGCCTCGATGTCGCCCAGCTCGCCCTCGGTCACGTCCTTGACGATAGGCGCCTTGTCGATGAGGGCGTACATGTCGTCGAAATCGGCTTGCTCCGCCTGCGCCCAGTTCACCTTCAGCGCCATGCGCGCACGCACCGCGGCCTGCTCGGTCTCGGCCACGATGCCGACGAAATTGCCCTTGGAGACGACCTTGACGACGCCCGGCACCGGCTGCGCAAAGCCGTCCACCGACACCAGCTTCATGCCGCGCGCCGGCGGCAGCACCACGGTGCCGTAGGCCATGCCGTCGACCACGACGTCGTGCACGTAGCGGAACTCGCCGCGCACCTTGGCCGGGATGTCGACGCGCGGCGCCGGGGTGCCGAGGATCTTGAAGTCTTTCGGGTCCTTGGGCTTGGCGCGTCCGCTCAGCGTCAGGCTGTTGCCCTCGCCCTTGACGCCCAGCCTGATGTCGAAGCGCTTGCCGCCGACCAGTTCGCCGTAGCGGACGGCGCGCCCGTCGCCGGTGCTGACGACGCCGTCCTCGACGCTCAGGGCGGACACCGGCACGCCGAATTTGGCGGCAGCCAGCTCCAGCAGGGCCAGCCGCGCCTCGGCGGCGGCCTGGCGTATCGGCGGCAGGTTGCGCGCGATGTTGTTGCTGGCCGTGGACTTGCCCTGCTCCGGCGTGCGGGCGGTGTCGCCCATCACGAAGGCGACGGCGCCCAGCGGCACGTCCAGCTCCTCGGCCACCGCCTGGGTGAACACGGTCTCGACGCCGGTGCCCATGTCGATGCGGCCGGTGAAGGCCGACACCGAGCCGTCCTGCGCGACGGCGAGCCAGGAATCGAGCTGGTCGTGCGGCACCTCGGCAAAGGGCCCGGCAGCGCCGGCGCGCGCCTGTTCGGCGCCGGCCACCGGCAAGGCGAAGGCCACCACCAGCGCGCCGCCGGCCTTGAGGAAGCCGCGCCGCCCGGGGGACCCGACGCCGCCGGCCACAAGGGGAATATCCTCGCAGCGCATGGCTCAGCCCTCCTTGCTCATCTGCGTGGCGGCATGCTCGACGGCGGCGATGATCCGCATGTGCGTGCCGCACCGGCAGATATGGCCTTCCATGCCGGCCCGGATGTCGTCGCGGCTGGGATGCGGGTTGGCGTTGAGCAGGCTGACGGCCTGGATCATCATGCCGCTCTGGCAATAGCCGCATTGCGGCACCTGCATGTCGATCCACGCCTGCTGCACGGGGTGCAGCGGCGGCGCGCCGCCCGCGGCCGGCGCGCCGCCGCCGGCCCAGGCCGCGCCCAGGCCTTCCACCGTCGTGATCCGGTGCCCCGCGGCGACCGACACCGGAGTCACGCAGGAGCGGATCTCCCGCCCATCCATCAGCACCGAACAGACGCCGCACTGGGCCAGGCCGCAGCCGAACTTCGTGGCGTGCAATCCGAGTTCGTTGCGCAATACGTAAAGCAGCGGCGTGTCGGGGCCGGCCTGGACGAGGCGCTCCTGGCCATTCACGTTGATGCCAATACTGGCTGCCATGGGAAGAGACCTCCTCCTGGATTGCGGTTCGTCAGTTCGTTGCGGCCAGCCCCAGCTGGGCCACCAGCTTCTTGTAGTTGGCGAGATCGCGGTCGCGCATGGCGGTGAACGCCTCCGGCGACATCAGGTACGGCTGCGCGCCCAGGTTTTCCATGCCCTTGATCACGGAAGGCGACGCCATCGCGGTGCGGATCGCCGCGTTCAGCTTCGCGACGATGGCCGCCGGCATGTGCGCCGGGCCCTCGATGCCCTGCCAGAATTCGCGCGCCGCCGCCGGGTAGCCGGCTTCCGACACGGTGGGCACGTCGGGCAGCGTGGGCGAGCGCCGGGACGACATCACCACGATGGGACGCACCTGGCCGGAGCGCACGAAGCCGATGGTCGACGGCAGCGAGCCGAAATTGGCGTCCACACGCCCGGCGATCAGATCGGGAAAGGCCATCGACGACGACGCGCTATAGGGCACTTCGACCATCTGGATGCCGGCCGCGTTGCACAGCGTCTGGCCGTTCAGCTGGCCCGTGCTGCCCGGCCCGCCCGAGGAATAGCTCAGCTTGCCCTTGCCGGCTCCCTTGGCATAGGCCACCAGCTCGGCCAGGTTCTTCGCGGGCACCGAGGGGTTCACCACCAGTATGTTGGGCGTGGTGACGAAGGTGCCGATCTGCGTGAAATCGCGCGCCGCGTCGTAGGGCCGCACCGGCATCAGCAGCGGCGCCACCGCGATCTGCGGCGGGCTGGTGGCCAGCAGCGTGTAGCCGTCCGGCTCGGCCTTGGCGACGATGCCGGCGCCGATCGTGCCGCCGGCGCCGGCGCGGTTGTCGACGATCACCGTCTGCCCCAATACCTTCGACAGCTCGAGCGCCAATATCCGCGTGACGCCGTCGGTCACGCCGCCCGGCGCATAGGCCACCACCAGCCGGATGGGCTTCTGCGGGTACTTGTCGGCATCGGCCGCCGCCGCATGGCGCGGCGAGGCCAGCATTGCCGCCGCCGCCATGGCCGCCAGCGCGGCCGTCATCAGGCTTCTTCGCCGCCCTCCCCGGCGGCAGGCATGGGCCTGTTCGATTGCATTGTCCGTCCACCGCCTATGCACCGCCGTCTGCCTACGCACTGCCTTCGCTCCCGTCGTGAGTATCGACACGTCGAAGGCGATTCTAGGTGGAGGGTTTCATGCAGCTAAAACAATTCTTTTCGATCCATTGTTATGGTTTGGCGATATATGCATGAAGCAGCCGGCGCGCGGCGGGAGGCCTACACCACCAGCCGACCGCCCGCATCGAGCTGGATCAGCTCGCCCGTCAGCGCGGCCGGCCCGTTGACCAGCCACCAGATCGCTTCGGCGATCTCATCCGGCGTCTGCACCGACTTCAACGGATTCTTGGCGATCAGCGCGGCGCGCACCGACTCGTAGCGCGCGCGCCCCATCCCGTTGACGAGCCAGTCGCCTTCGATGAAGCCGGGCAGCAGCGCGTTGACCCGCACCTCGGGCGCCAGCACGCGCGCGAACGAGAAGGTCATCGCGTTCAGCGCGCTCTTGGACGCCGCATAGGCCATGCTGGAGCCGGTGCCCCGCAGGCCGCCGACCGACGACATGTTGACCACCGAGGCATTGCCGGTCCGCCGCAGCAGCGCGGCCACCGCGCGCGTCGCCACGTACGCGCCCGACACGTTGACGGCGAACACGCGCTGGAAGTCGTCGAACGACAGGCCGTCCAGGTTCTTGTGGTCGTTGAACGTGGTGACGGCCGCGTTGTTGACCAGCACGTCGAGCCGGCCCCAGCGCCGCTCGATCTCGGCGGCCATCGCGCGGCAGGCCTCGTCGCTGGTCACGTCGGCCTTGGCCACCAGCACGTCGGCCGCGCCCAGGGCCGCGCATTCGGCAGCGACGGCTTCGGCCGCCTGCGTATCGCGCGAGTAGTTGACGACGACGCGCCAGCCCTTCTTCGCGAACCACCTGACGATGGCCGAACCGGCGCCGTTCCTGCCGGTCGAGCCGGTCACCAGACATGCTTTCTGCATGGTCGCCTCCGCATTCATTTCCGGTCCCGCTACTTCCAGTACGGCTCGCGCAGTTCGCGCTTGAGCAGCTTGCCCAGCGCCGAGCGCGGCAGCTCCTGCCGGTATTCCACCGCGGCCAGCCGCTGCGTGCGGCCGACGCGGGCGTTGACCCATTGCCGCAGCGCCTCGGCCGCAAGCGCGCTGCCCGGCTTGAGCACCACCAGCGCCAGCGGCGTCTCGCCCCACTGCTCGCTGGGAATGCCGATCACGGCGACGTCGGCCACGTCGGGATGCGCGGCGGTGGCCGACTCCAGGTCGGTCGCGTAGATGTTGAAGCCGCCCGAGATGATCAGGTCTTTCTTGCGGTCGAGCAGCACCAGGAAGCCGTCTTCGTCGAAGCGGCCGATGTCGCCGCTGCGGTGGAAGGCCACGCCGGTCTCGTCGCGCCAGTAGAAGGCCTCGGTGGCGGCCGGCTGCTTGTAGTAGCCCGCCATCATGTACGGCGACCAGCCGATGATCTCGCCCACCTCGCCCTGCGGCAACACGCGCCCGTCGTCGTCGATGATGCGCATGTCGTGGTTGGGCGCGGGCCGGCCGACGGTGCCCAGCTTGTGCGGAAACTCATGGGCGTCCAGCACGCAGCTGACCCCGCCCTCCGTCATGCCGTAGATCTCGCGCAGGCCGCCCGGCCATTGCGCCAGGATCTGCGCCTTGAGCCGCGCGTCGAGCGGCGCGCCGGTGCATTGCTTGAGCACGAACGACGACAGGTCGGTGCGCGGGAAGTCTTCATGCGCGAGCAGCCGCTGGTACTGCACCGGCACCAGCATCGTATGGGTCGCCTTGTGCGCCGCGCACAGGCGCAGGTAGCCGGCGGCGTCGAACTTGCGCATCAGGACGGTCAGTCCGCCGCCGGCCACCGTGGCCAGCATGGGCTGCAGCGTGGTGTTCGAATACAGCGGCGTCGACAACAGCATGACGCTGCCGGGGCCGAGCCCGAAATTGCGCCGCATCGCCTGCCGCGCCCGCATGCCGTGGTCGTGCAGGATGCCCTTGGGCTTGCCGGTGGTGCCCGAGCTGTAGATCAGGTTGAACGGCTGCCCGGGCCGGTGGTCGACTGCCGCCGGGACCTGGCCCTGCGCCAGCCAGGCGTCCCATTCGATCCAGCCGAGCGCGCTGAAATCGAGCGCGACCAGGCGACCCGAGAACGCTTCGAACAGCGCCGTCTCCACCGGCCTGAGCGTTTCGCGCGCCGCGGCATCGACCGCCAATACCTTGGCGTCCGAATCGCGCAGCATGCCTAGCAGCGCCTCCGCGGTGGCCGAGGTCGCCAGCGGCACGATGCAGCAGCCGGCGCGCACCGTGCCGAAGAAGGCCTCGACCGCGTGGATCGACGGCGCGGCCAGCAAGGCGAGCTTGTCGCCGGGCGCCAGGCCGCAGGCCCGGCAGGCGCCCGCCACCCGATCCATCTGCCGCGCCAGCCCGGCCCAGCCCAGCGCTTCGTCCTCGCACAGGAAGGCGGGCGCCTCGGGCCGCTCGCGCGCGTGGCGCGCGATCAGCGCCGGGAAATCGACGAAGGGCTGGTCCGCCATGCGGGCGAGAATGTCGTGGACGTTTTCCGTCATCGCGTCCTCACTCGTCGTACACCAGCAGCAGGAATTCGGCCAGCAGCGCCGGACGCGGCTTGCCTTCGATCTCGATCGTGCAATCCGAGACCACCCGGGTGGCACCCTCCCGCCCGTCGCCCTCCACCCGCTCCACCGCCTTGATCGACTGGCGCAGGCGGACCCGGTCGCCCACCTGGACCGGACTGGTGAAGCGGATGCGGTTGGTGCCGTAGTTCAGGCCGCGGCCGCGGTGCGTGATGGTGTAGATCGAACGGACCAGGTAAGGGATCAGCGACAGGGTCAGGAAGCCGTGCGCGATCGTCCTGCCGTCGGGCATCTCGCGCCGCGCGCGGCCGACGTCGACGTGGATCCAGTGATCGTCGCCCGAGATCCGCGCGAAGTCGTCGATGCGCTGCTGGTCGATGGCCAGCCACTGGCTGGCGCCTATTTCCTTGCCGATCCATTCCCGCAGATCGGCCGGGCGGTCGAGAACCACCATGGAGACTCCTTGATTCGAGGCGACAGGATCAGGCCGGCGCGCGGGCCGGCGCGCGGGCCGGCACCCGGCCCAGCGATACCAGCGACATGACCGTCTCGCCGTGCTGGTTGCGCACGGTAACGCGGGTACGGATCGTGCCCACGCCGGGGCGGGTGTTCGAACGCGTGGCGTCGATCACCTCGCGCTCCACCACCAGCGTGTCGCCGGCCTTCACGGGCCTGGTCCAGCGCAGTTCGTCGATCCCCATGCCGACCATCGGCGTCTTGCCGTAGCCGCCCGCATCCAGGAACACGCGCATCGACAGCGCCGCGATCTGCCAGCCGCTGGCCACCAGCGTGCCGAACGGGCCGGCCCGTGCGGCCTCCGGGTCTAGATGCATGGGCTGGGGGTCGTTGGCGCGCGCGTACTCGATGATCGCGTCGGCGGTCACCGTCACGGGCTTGCTGACCCAGCGCTCGCCCACCTGGAAGTCTTCGAAGAAGCGGGCCTGGTCCCCGTGTTGCATGTGTCGTCTCCCTGATCTTCCGGCTGCCGCTGGCCGCCGTGCGCAAGCGAGGATGCGCCATGGCCCATGCCGGTTCAAGCGTTTTATCGGCACTTTTCGTTTCGTGAAAAGTTGGTCCCAGCCTTCCTCCGCGTGCGCCCATCACAGTGCACCGCTCCCCCGCGCCGGCCGGGAAAGCGGCCAGCCGCGCCCCACACCGGTGCGTTTCATGCCGATTCCGGCTTGGCATGGAAATCGCTTGAACGCTGGCGTCATCTTCCGGACCCGCGCCCATGAAATTACCCGCCCTGCTGGCGACCCTGCTCGCCGCCACCTTGTCGATGCCCGTCCTGGCCCAGACCGCGCTCGAACGCATCCAGGCCAGGAAGGCCATCCAGATCGCGATCCCGACCGACTACCCGCCCTACGGCTATATCGGGCCCGACATGCAGCCCCGGGGGCTGGACATCGACATGGCCAGGCTGGTTGCGGCCAAGCTGGGCGTCAAGGCCGAACTGGTGCCCGTCACCAGCGCCAACCGCATCCCCTATCTGCAGACCAGGAAGGCCGACCTCGTCATCTCGACCCTGGGCAAGAATGCCGAGCGCGAAAAGGTCGTCGATTTCACCTCCGCCTATTCGCCTTTCTTCCAGGCCGTGTTCGGGCCGAAGGACATCGCGGTCAAGACGCCCGCCGACCTGGTCGGCAAGTCGGTCGCGGTCACGCGCGGCGCGATGGAAGACCAGGAGCTGAGCAAACTCGCGCCGCCGGGCGTGGACATCCGCCGCTTCGAAGACAACAACGTCACCGTCTCGGCCTACGTGGCGCGGCAGACCCAGCTGATCGCCGTCGGCGCCGCCGTGGCCGGCGCCATCCTGCTCAAGAATCCGCAGCTGGGCACCGAGTACAAGCTGCTGATCAAGGACTCGCCCAACTTCATGGCCGTCGCCAAGGGCGAGGACGCCCTGCGCCTGCGGGTCAACCAGATCGTGGCCGACGCGAAGAAGGACGGCACGCTGGAAAAGATGTCGCAGAAATGGCTGGGCCGCTCCACCGGCGAGCTGCCCGAATAAGCCGATGACGATCGAGCTCGACTTCCCGGCCGTGCTGGCCGAATGGCCGCTGCTGCTGCGCGGCACGCTGGTGACCATCGAGCTGACGGCGATCGCCACCGCGCTGGGCGGCGCGCTCGGCATCGGCTGCGCCTGGGCCCGGGCGCAAGGACCCCGCTGGCTGCGGCTGCCGGTGGGCGCCTACGTGGAGCTGGTGCGCAACACGCCATTCATCGTCCAGCTGTTCTTCATCTTCTTCGGCCTGCCCGCGCTCGGCCTGAAGCTGAACGCCGAAACGGCCAGCATCCTCGCCATGGTCATCAACCTGGGCGCCTACGCCACCGAGATCATCCGCGCCGGCATCGAGGCCACGCCGCGCGGCCAGATCGAGGCAGCGCAAAGCCTGGCGCTCGACCGCTGGCAGGTATTCAGCCGGGTCGTCATGCCGCCGGCGCTGGCCCGCGTCTGGCCGGCACTGGTCAGCCAGATCATCATCGTCATGCTCGGCTCGGCCGTCTGCGGCCAGATCTCGACCGAGGAACTGTCGCTGGCCGCCAACCTGATCCAGAGCCGCAATTTCCGCGCCTTCGAAGCCTTCATCGTCGCCACCGCCATCTACCTGGCGCTGGCCATCCTGCTGCGGCGCCTGCTCACCTGGGCCGGGCCACGCTTCCTGTTCAACCGCTGAGGCGAGGCCGATGGTCGATTTCTCGCTATGGGACATCGTGCGCAACCTGCTGCTGGCCCTGCGCTGGACGGTGGTGCTGTCGCTGATCGCCTTCGCCGGCGGCGGCGCGGTCGGCATGCTGCTGCTGGTGATCCGCCTGGCGCGGCTGCCCGGCGCTCAGCGCGGCGTGATGCTGTACGTGCAGCTGTTCCAGGGCACGCCGCTGCTGATGCAGCTGTTCCTGGCCTATTTCGGCATCGCCCTGTTCGGCATCGAAACCTCGGCCTGGGTGGCCGCGTCGATGGCCTTGATCCTGTACACCAGCGCCTACCTGACCGAGATCTGGCGCGGCTGCGTCAACGCCATCCCGGCCGGGCAGTGGGAAGCCTCGGCCAGCCTGGCGATGAACCTGCGCGAACAGCTGCTGCACGTCATCCTGCCACAGGCCGGCCGCATCGCCGTCGCGCCCACGGTCGGCTTCGCGGTGCAGGTGGTCAAGGGCACGGCGCTCGCCTCGGTGATCGGCTTCGTCGAACTGACCAAGGCCGGCTCGATGATCGCCAATGCCACCTTCAGGCCCTTCCTGGTCTTCAGCTGCGTGGGCCTGCTGTACTTCGCGCTGTGCTATCCCATCTCGCTATGGAGCCGCCGCCTGGAAAGGAGACTCGACCATGCACGCCGCTGACGAACGCGCCGCCCCGGACTATGCCCTGGTCAGCATCGAAGGCCTGCGCAAGCGCTTCGGCGACAACGAAGTGCTCAAGGGCATCGACCTGTCGATCGGCCGCCGCGAGGTGGTCACCATCATCGGCAAGAGCGGCTCCGGCAAGAGCACGCTTCTGCGATGCATCAACGGGCTGGAGGCGTTCCAGGAAGGATCGCTGCGCGTCGACGACCAGCCGCTGCGCCACGACGATCCGCGCGCCATGCGACAGCTGCGCCAGCACGTAGGCATGATCTTCCAGAGCTTCAATCTGTTTCCCCACCTGACGGCCGGCCAGAACGTGATGCTGGCGCCCAGCCTGGTCAAGCGCCTGCCGAAAGAGGTGGCGCACGACCGCGCCCGCAAGCTGCTCGGCCGCGTCGGCCTGGGCGACAAGTTCGACAGCTATCCCGATCGACTGTCGGGCGGCCAGCAGCAGCGCGTGGCCATCGCCCGCGCGCTCGCCATGGACCCGGCGGTGCTGCTGTGCGACGAAATCACCTCGGCGCTCGACCCCGAACTGGTGGGCGAAGTGCTGCGCGTGGTGGAGGGTCTGGCGGAAGACGGCATGACCCTGATCATGGTCACCCACGAAATGAACTTCGCGCGCAAGGTCAGCGACCGGGTGGTGTTCATGCACCAGGGCAAGGTGCACGAGATGGGGCCGCCCGAAGCGCTGTTCGGGGATCCCCGGACGGCCGAGCTGAGGCAGTTCCTGTCGTCGCTGCACGGTTAGGCGCGAAACCGCTCCGCCCGGTCCGCTGCCCCTTGGACAGAAGGCGCCGGTTCATGCGCCGTGAAAGGCGCGGCGCACGACCTGCGGATTGAGCCAGAACTCGGGCGCGTCGCCATGCAGCGCCCGGAGGGCGGCCTCGGCCGCGCGGGTCGCCATCAGCTGGCGGGCCGACTCGGTGGCGCCGCCGATATGCGGCGACAGCACGACGTTGTCGAGCTTGAACAGGGGATTGTCCGGCCCCGGGGGCTCGTGCTCGTAGACGTCGAGCCCGGCGGCGAACAGCCGCCCTTCCGACAGCGCCGCGGCCAGCGCGGCCTCGTCGACGACGCCGCCGCGCGCCGTATTGACCAGCACGGCAGACCGTTTCATCAAGGCGATCTCGGGCGCGCCGATCAGGTAATGCGACTGGCTGGACAGGCTGGCATGCAGCGAGACCACGTCGGCCTCGCGCAGCAGGTCTTCCAGGCGTTCGGCCTTCGCGGCGCCATGCTCGGCCACCTGCCCGGCCGACAGGAACGGATCGTAGGCCAGCACCTTCATGCCGAAGCCGTCGCGGCACATGGCCGCCACGCGCCGCCCGATGTTGCCGAAGCCGACCACGCCCAGCGTCTTGCCGCTGATGCCTTCCAGCAGCAGCCCCCAGCGTATGTCGTAGCGCCCCTCGACCACCGCCCGGTGCATGCGCGTGGTGTGCCGCAGCGCGGCCAGGATCAGGCAGACCGAGGCCTCGGCCACCGACGGTGCGTTGGCGTCGCCCGAGTTGGCGACCACGATGCCGCGTTCGGTGGCGGCCGCCACGTCGATGTTGTCGACCCCGGCGCCATGCTTGACGATCGCCGCCAGGCGAGGCGCGCGGTCCATCAGTTCGGCGCGTACCTCGAAAGTCCGCACGATGACCGCATCGGCCTGCTCGACAGCCGCCGCCCGGGCTTCGCTCTGTGCCGGCGAGAACACTTCCACGTCGAATTCGCGGCGCAGCATGTCGATCCCCGCCTCGTGCATCGGATCGGCGACGACGACTTTCAATTTGTCTGACATAGGCATTGGCTTTCCAAAGGCGATTCTAGGAAGCGGAGTGGTCGGCCGACGCGCGCGCCGCCTCGTCGGCATGCGGCAGGTCTCCCTCGTTGGCCAGGCGCAGCTGGTATTTGCCGGCCAGGATGTGGGCCCGCATCATGGCCGCCGCCCAATGGGCGTCGCGCACGATGAAAGCGTCGATCAGGTCGCGGTGATGGCGCAGGCTGCGCTGCCATTGGGCCGGCTCGTAGCGGCGGAAGCTGCGGTGCAGGATCGGCAGCTGGTTGATGGCGTTGAGCGTGAGTTCCTTGAGCCGGTCGTTGCCCGAGCAGGTCATGATCCGCTCGTGGAACGCCTTGTTCAGCTCGGTCAGGCGGTCCAGCGCGTCGGGCTCCTGCTTGTGGACCGCCATTTCCATCCGCTCGGCCAGGTCCTGCAGGTCGAGGATGTCGGCGCGCGTCATGCGCGTGGCCGCCAGCTCGGCGCAATTGCTTTCCAGCATGGAGCGCAGGTCGTACAGCTGTTCCACCCGCTCCACGCCCCACGACGGCACGAAGATGCCCAGCTGCGGCGAGAAATCGAGCACGCCCTCGGCGGCGAGCCGGCGCAGCGCCTCGCGGATCGGCGTGCGGCTCATGTTCAGTTCTTCGGCCAGCTGCTTCTCGCGCAGGTGCGACTTGGCCGGATAGACGCCGCTGATGATGTTTGCGCGAATCTGTTGGTAGGCGCGGTCCGCACCGGTGCTCATGTCGTTCCTTCCTCGTCAGTGCGCCCGCCGCCGGCATGCGGGCCATAGAGCTGCGCCGGATTGCGGCACAGGATTGTTTCGGCTATCGCCCGATCGCCATCGATCCAGTCGTACAGCAGATCGAGCAGCGCGCCATCGTTCGGCATGGGACCGGGAACGCGCGGATGGGGCCAGTCGGAGCCCCACAGCAGCCGCGTCGGCGCGGCGGCGACCAGCTCGCGCGCCAGCGGGACCGTGTCCCGGTAGGCAGGCGGAGCCGCGGAAATTTTATAGGGGTGCGAGATCTTGGCCCACACCGCCCCGTCCCGCAGCAATCCGGCCAGCTCGGCGAAGCCGGCCGGCGCCGGCCCGGCCGCCACCCGCACGCTGCCCATCTGCTCGATCACCACCGGCACCGCGGCGCGGCGCAGCGCCGGAATCAACGCCGGCAGGCTGCCCACCTTGTCGAGCACGATTTCCAGGTGCCAGCCGCTGCCGCGCAGCCGCGCGCCGACGTCGTCGAGCAGCGCCACCGGCAGGCCGCCCGGCAGCGCCATGTTGATGCGCACGCCGCGCACGCCGTCGGCCGTCAGGGCCTCCAGCCGGGCATCGTCCATCGCCAGCACATCGGCCACCACGATGCCGCGCAGGCGCCCCCCGGCGGCCCGCAGCGCATCCAGCAGGCAACGATTGTCGTCGCCATAGACGCTGGGCTGCGACAGCACCCCATGGCGCACGCCGATGGCGTCGAGCATGCGCAGATAGGCGGCCAGCGGCTGGTCGGGCGGCGTGTATTCACGCCGCGCCGCGTACGGAAAACGGCCGACGGGCCCGAACACGTGCGCGTGGCAGTCCCATGCGGGGGAAGGGACATCGAAACGCGGGGGGCGCGGGTGGGGATCGGCGGGAGCGATATCAGGTGTCACGTCTCATCCTCGTTTTCATAAAGTATACATTTAATGGAGAACAACAATCGTTTGCCTAGTGTTTTCCCGTACAAACAACCCTCATTCTTGCGGAAAATCTCGCGCCAGTCTCATACTTTGTATACATGAGGTATACATTCTAAAACGAGGAGGAGAATATGATCGCCAAATGGATGGCCGCGGGCACCCTGGCCGTGGCCGCCGCGGCCGCGCAGGGGCAGCCCTATCCGGCCAAGCCGATCAAGGTCGTCGTGCCCTATGGCCCCGGCACCGGCGTCGACGTGGCGGCCCGGCTGCTGACCACGCCGCTGGCCGCCGCCCTCGGCCAGGCCATCGTGGTCGAGAACCGGCCCGGGGCGGCCGGATCGGTCGGCACCGCCTACGTCGCCAACGCCCCCGCCGACGGCTATACCTTGCTGGTGCACGCCTCGTCGATCACCTCGGTGCCGGCGTACACCCCGAACGTCCCGTACAAGATGAGCGAACTGCGGGGCGTATCGATCTACGCCGACATGACCTACGTGCTGGTCGCCTCGGCCGGCAGCGGCATCAGGACGATCCGCGAACTGGTGGACACCGCCAGGGCCAGGCCCGGCGCGCTGACCTTCGCGTCGGCCGGCGTCGGCACCGGCACCTACATCGGCGCCGAAAAGCTGCACATCGCCACCGGCATGAAGGTGCGCCACATTCCCTACAAGAGCACCACCGATGCGCTGGCGGACGTCATCGCCGGCCGCGTCGATTACGGATACACCCAGATCACTTCGGCGATCGGCCACATCAACGCGGGCAAGCTGAACGCGCTCGCCATCTCGTCGGTGCCGTCGTCCGTGCTGCCGAACGTACCCCCGGTCTCCAGCATCGCGCCCGAGGCCTACTACAGCCTGTGGATGGGGCTGTTCGCGCCCGCCGGCACGCCCGACGCGATCGTCCGGCGGCTGTATCAGGCGGTCGAGAAGGTCCGCGAAACACAGACGTTCCGGCAGGCCTTGGCCAAGGTGGGCGGCGAGCCCATGCGGCATGGTCCGGTGGAAACCGACGACATCCTCGGAAAAGAGATCAAAGAAAATGCGGACATGGTCAGCCGGCTCGGCATCTCCCCCCAGTAGCGAGGACACGGCTGCCATGACCCCGGCGGCAAGCGGCGCGGCGGATTTCGATCTGCCCTATCCCGACGCGCGCCACGCGCCCGCGCCGACCGCCGCCAGGCTGGCGACGCTGGACGGCGCGAGACTGGCCCTGGTGGACAACACGCGCATGAGCGTGTCGCCCTACAGTGCCATTGCGCAGGCCCTCGAACGCGTCCTGCGGCACGGCGCGCTCACGCGTTTCGGCTACAACCTGATGGCCTGCACGCGCGATCAGCTGCGCGAGTTCGCCGCCACCGTGGCCACCGCCAGGCCGCAGGGCGTGGTCATCGGGTTGGCCGAATCCGGCATCACCCAGCCCACCGTGTCGCTGGCCATCGAGCTGGAGCGCGCCGGCCTGCCGACCGTCACGCTGTGTTCGGATCCCGGCGTGCAACTGGCGCGCAGCTATGCGGCCGAACTGATGCCGGGGCTGCCGCTGGTCGACCTCGGCATCCGTCCGCACGACACCCCGGCCGAGGCGGCCGCGGCGGTGGCCGCCCATGCGCCTGCGGTGGCGCGGGCGCTGACCGCGCCACCCGCCGCGGGCGACGCCCTCGAGCTCTTTCCCGACGCCGCCGAAGTCAGGCGCCGCTGGGCGCAGGCGGCGGCCCTGCCCGCGGGTTTCGGCGCCATGGCCTTCATGCAGGCCAGCGCGGCCTTCCATCTGGGCGACGGCCTGCCGCTGGTGCCTCCCGTCCGCGGCCTGGTCGAGGCGATGCTTCAACGGGCCGGATGCCCGGCCGACGATGCGCCGATCCCGCCGCTGCCGCCCGGCGGCCATCCGGTCACGGTCCGGCTCGCCGCCGTCAACGCGGTCATGGCGGGCTGCGAGCCCGAACAATTCGAGGTGGTCCTGGCGGCGCTGCGGGCGATGGGGCAACCGGCCTTCCGCCTGCACCAGGCGGCCATCACCACCCATCCCAGCGCCACCATGATCCTGGCCAGCGGCCCGGCGGCCGCGCGCGCCGGCATCGCTTCCGGCGCGGGCTGCCTGGGGCTGGGGCACCGCGCCAACCTGGCCGTCTCGCGCGCGGTCAACCTGTGCCTGATCAACGTGCTGCGATCGATCCCCGGCCGCACCGACCTCGGCACGCAGGGCTCGGTCGCCGAGCTCGGCATCTGCTTCGCCGACACGGCCTGCGGCGACTGGCCGGCGCTGCACGAAGTCCTCGCCGGCCCGGGCCGCAGCACCGTCACCGTGCATCGCTGCGCCACGCCGCACAACCTGATGGACCACCGCAGCCGCACCCCGGAGAGCCTGGCCGACGGCCTGGCGGCGGCCGCCACCTCGATCGCCGCCAACAATGCCTATTGCCCGGCCGAACTGCTGGTGATCCTGTGCCCCGACCACGCGGGCATCCTGCAACGCGCCGGCTGGAGCCGCGCCCGGCTGCAGGACTGGATCTGGCGCCGGGCGCGCAACCCCCGCCGGCTGCTGGAAGGACGGGGGCTTTCGCCGACCTGGCCGGAGGCCTTCCGCGAACTCGATCCGGTCCCGGTCTGCCACCGGCCGGAAGACATCCTGATCGCGGTCGCCGGCGGCGCCGGTCCGCAGTCGCAAGTGGCCGTGCCGTGGGGCCTGAGCCGCGCGGTCACGACCGTCCTTTGAACCGCGCCATCGCGCGCAACGCCGATACGAGTCTTTCATGTTCCCATCCCCCACGGTCATCGAAGCAGAACGTTTCGCCCTTCTCCCTCCCGCGCTGCGCCTGGCCGAGCCGGTCGACCGCCACGGCGTGCGCCGCGACAACCTGCTGGAAGGCCCCTCCTTCACCCGCGCCGGCGACCTGCTGTGCGTCGACCTGCTCAACTCCCGCATCCTCAGCGTCGACCGCGGCGGCCGCTTTTCGGTCGCGCTGCAGTATCGCGGCAATCCCAACGGCCTGAAGATCCACCGCGACGGCACGGTATTCGTCGCCGACCGCGACGGCCTGCTGGTGGCCGACCTGGCCGCCGGCACCATCGAGCCCCGCCTGCCGCGGGCGTTCGGCGAGCCGTTCCGCGGCCTGAACGACCTGTTCTTCGCGGCCAACGGCGATCTGTACTTCACCGACCAGGGGCAGTCCGCCATGGACAAGCCCGACGGACGGCTGTTCTGCCTGCGCGCCGACGGCCGGCTGCAATTGCTGCTCGACAACCTGCCCAGCCCGAACGGCCTGGTGCTGACGCCGGACGACGCCAACCTCTACGTTGCCGTGACGCGCGCCAATGCGGTCTGGCGCGTGCCGCAGAACCTGTACCCCGGCGGCGAGGCCGGCCGGGTCGGGGTGTACATCCACCTTTCCGGCGGCACCGGCCCCGACGGCATGGCGATATCGGACGAAGGCCACCTGGTGGTGGCCCATATCGGCATGGGCGCCGTCTGGGTGTTCGACCCGCTGGGCGTGCCGGTGGCCCGCGTCGCGGTCGGCGGACGCAGCGTCACCAACGTCGCCTTCGATCCGGCCGAACCGGACACGATCTACATCACGGAAATCGATACCGGCGCGATCTACCGGGCCCGCATCCCCTGCCGCGGGCGCGCCATGTATTCACACCAGGAGCACGCATGAGCCTATCCATCCATCCCCTTTCCCCGACCCTCGGGGTCGAACTGCGCGGACTCGATCCGCGCAGGCCTGACGACGCCGGCATCGCCGCATTCCGCCGCGCCTTCGACGAAAAGCATTTCGTGCTGGTGCGCGGCCACGAGCTGAGCGAAGACGAAAGCGTCGGCCTGGCCGAGCGGATCGGCCGCATTTCCGATGCCGGGGCCAACATGAAAGGCGGCAAGCGCTTCACCCTGATCTCGAACGTGCACCCCGAGGGCCGCCTGCCCGACGGCGAACTGCTGTTCCATGCCGATCACATGTTCCTGCCGCACCCGCTGAAGGCGATCTCGCTCTATGCGATGGCGGTGCCGGCGCAGGGCGGCGAGACCCGCTTCCTCGACATGGCCGCGGCCTACGAGGCGCTGCCCGAGTCGACCCGGCGCCGGCTGGAAGGCTTGCAGGCGCTGCACGTCTACGACTATTCGGCCAATACCGCCAACAAGCCGCCCAGCCGCGACGCGATTGCGCCGACCGCGACCACCGCCGTGCATCCCGTGGTCCTCACCCACCCCGCGACCGGCAAGAAGATCCTGTTCGTGTGCCGCCTGTTCACGGTATCGATCGTCGGCATGCCTCGCGCCGAAAGCGATGAGCTGCTGGGCCAGCTGTTCGATCACATCGAGCGCCGTCCCGACGACTACGAGCACAAATGGCAGGTGGGCGACTTCATCGTCTGGGACAACCGGATCCTGCAGCACGCGCGCAACGACTTTCCCTCCACCGAGAAGCGCGCGATGCGCCGGGTGCCCATCGCCGACGAGAGGGCCGCATGAACGACGCCATCCGTTCTGCCCGGCCCGAAGCGGCCGATCCGGGGCTCGCCGCGCGGCTGGCCAAGCTTCCCACCGGCGTCGTCTGGGACGTGCTGCGCGTCATGGGCCTGCCGCACCAGGCGGTCGACGCCTCGATCGCCGGCCTCGAATCGTCGATGGCGCTGTGCGGTCCCGCGTTCTGCGTGAAAGGCCAGACCTGGCTCGGCGCGCTGCCCAAGCCCGATCCGCGTCTTCCCCAGCCCCGCTACGAGCTGTTCGATCACCTTTACCCGGGCTGCATCATGGTCGTCGACAGCGGCCGGTACGGCGAGGCCGTGCTGATGGGCGAGAACTTCGCCATCAGCGCGGTCGCCGCCGGCTGCGCCGGCTTCGTGCTGGACGGCGCCACGCGCGACGCCCAGTCGCTGGTCGACCAGCGCATCCCGGTCTTCAAGCGCTTCGTCACGCCGGCCAGCTCCGCCGGCCGATGGTCGATCACCCATTTCGAGGTACCGATCACGCTGCCGGGCCAGACCAGCGCGGGCGTGCCGGTCCATCCCGGCGACTTCGTGCTGGCCGACCGCGACGGCGTGGTGATCGTCCCCCGGCAGCATGCCGCGCGCGTGGCCGACTACGCCGCCAGGGTCGACGAGATCGAACAGATACAGCGCAAGGAATTGATCGAAGGCAAGGACGACCGCCGGACGATCTACGAACGCTACGACCGCTTCGCCCACATCGAACCCATCGCACGGGACTGAAAACCGAACCGCCATTCGCCCAAGGAGGAAAACCATGCCTCATTCCGTACGCCGCCCGTCCGCCGGCGGCAGCCACCGGCGCTCCGCGCTGGGCGCCGCCCTGTGCCTGGCGGCCGCGCTGATCGCGCCCGCGCCGCAGGCGCTGGCCGCCGACGACTTCCCCAGCCGGCCGCTGCGCCTGATCGTCCCGCTCAGCCCTGGCGGCAACGTCGACATCGTCGCGCGTCTGCTCGCCCAGGGCATGTCGAAGGAACTCGGCCAGCAGGTCGTGGTGGAGAACCGGCCCGGCGCCAGCAGCGTGGTCGGCACCGTCGCGGTCGCCAAGGCCGCGCCCGACGGCTATACCATGCTGGCCATCGGCAACACCTTCGTGTCGGCCGCGGCGCTGATTCCCAACATCGGCTACGACCCGCTCAAGGACTTCGTCGGCCTGTCGAACACCGTCACCATCCCGATGGTGCTGGTGGTCAATCCGAGCGTCCCCGCATCCAACGTGGAAGAACTGCTGGCCATGCTGCGGCAGCACCCCGACAAGGCCACCAACGGCACCGCGGGCGCCGGCTCCACCAGCCATTTCGCCGGCGAACTGTTCGCCAGCCTGGCCGGCATCAAGATCCTGCACGTGCCCTACAAGGGCAATGCGCAGGCGCTGTCCGACGTCATGGGCGGCCAGATCACGATGATGTTCGACTCGCTCGGCAGTTCGGCGCCGGGCATCAAGGCCGGGCGGCTGAAGGCGCTGGGCGTGACCACCGCGACGCGCTCGCCGGCCTTTCCCGACGTTCCCACCATTGCCGAATCGGGCCTGCCCAGGTACGAGGACGTGACTTTCAACGGCGTCGTGCTGCCGGCGGGAACGCCGAAGCCGGTGGTCGATCGCCTGTACGCCGCGCTGAGCAAGGCGATGGCCGATCCCGAGCTGCAGAAGAGCCTGCGCGAGCGCGGCATCGATCCGAACGTCAGCGCGTC
Source organism: Pigmentiphaga soli (assembly GCF_039541095.1). NCBI lineage: Bacteria > Pseudomonadati > Pseudomonadota > Betaproteobacteria > Burkholderiales > Alcaligenaceae > Pigmentiphaga > Pigmentiphaga soli. The sequence continues at coordinate 72,524 of NZ_BAABFO010000019.1, read as the reverse complement.
GCCCGCGCAGTACACCCAGTACCTGAAGGAGCAGAGCGCCAAGTACACCCAGCTGGTCCGCTCGCGGCGCATGACCGTCGAATGACTGTGGCATGGCGGCGGCCGCAAGGCCGTCCGGAAACATGGCCGCGCCCCGCATATATAATGAGAATCAATATCAGTTCCCCTGAGTCTCATTCGCATCCGGGCGCCGCGCATGAAAACCTCCGGTCCGATGGCCGATGCCGTTTCCCGTCTCTACGCCGAATACCAGCCGTGGCTGCTGGGCCGCGTGCGCCGGCAACTGCCCTGCCTGGCCGACGCCGAAGACGTCACCGCCGATACCTTCGTGCAGGTGATCCAGCGCAGCGACCTGGCGGCGATCCGGGAGCCCCAGGCTTTCCTCACGGTCATCGCCAGACGCCTGATGTGGCGCCTGTTCCGCCGGCGCCAGCTGGAGGCGGCCTACCTGGCCCGCCTCCAGCAACTGCCCGCCGCCCGCGCGCCGTCGCCCGAAGACCAGCTGATCGTCTTGCAGACCATCCAGTCGCTGGACGCCTGGATGCAGGGCCTGCCGGTGCCCGTCCGGCTGGCCTTCCTCTACAGCACGGTCGACGAACTCGACCATGAAACCATCGCCGCGCGGCTCGGCGTATCGGTCCGCACCGTGGGCCGCTACGTGCAGCGCGCGCTGCTGCACTACCTGGCGGCCCGCGCCGATGCCGGAAGCGGCCAGGCTGCCGCGCGGCAAGCGGGAGGTGTCCGGTGAGCGCGATCGCCGATCCGGTCCTGCAACGCGCGGTCGAATGGAAGACGCGCCTGCTGTCCGGCCGCGCCAGCCGGGCCGACGAGGACGCCTGTCTGGCCTGGCGCCGGGCCGCCGACGAACACGAACGCGCCTGGCAGAAGGTGGAACGCAGCCTGGCCGACTGCCTGGGGGACCTGAAGGCGGTGGTGCGCCGCGACCCGCGCCAGGCCGAGGCCGTCCGCCAGGCGCTGGCGCTGCCCGCCCCGGCCCGGCGCGAATGGCTGCTCGGCGTGGCCGGCCTGTGCGGCGCGACGGGGCTGGCCCTGCTGGCGGCGCAGCGGCAATGGCCGCTGGAGGCGGCGTTCGCCAGCCACGCCACGGCCACCGGCGAACGGCGCGGCGTCGCGCTCGCCGACGGTTCGCGCCTGCTGCTGGACGCGCGTTCGGCGGTGGACGTCGACCTGCAATCTTCGCGCCGGGCGATCACGCTAACGCGCGGCCGCATGCAGCTCGAGGCGGCAGCCGCGCAAACGCCTTTCCTGGCCAAGGCGCCGTTCTGCCGGCTGGCCGTCCAGGCGGAAACGCCGGCCGGCCTCATGCTGGCCCGCGCGCCCGGGCGCACCGTGGCGGTCTGTACCCACGGCGCGGTCATGCTGCGCGCCGGCCACGGCGCCAGGCAGCGCTTGCAGGCGGGCGAAGGCTGGTGGATGGGCGCCGACGGCTCCGGCCCGCTGCCGCCGGGCCGGGTGCGCGCGGCGGCGGCCTGGGAGCGCGGCCTGGTCGAGGCGCTGGACGAGCCCCTCGGCAACGTGGTCGAACAGCTTCGCGCCTACGACCGCGGCCTGATCCGCATCTCCTCCCGCGCAGCCGCCCTGCGCGTGCAAGGCGTATGGTCCCTGGACGACGCCGCCGCCACGCTGGACATCCTGGCGCGCCGGCTGCCGCTGCGGGTGGTGCGCCACGGCGGCTGGCTCACCACCATAGACCTCGATCGAACGTAACAGTATGTAAATAGCTGTCCGGCCGGAGCCCCTCGCGGCACAGAGCGGGAAGAACCACTCCTGTTGCCCCGAACCGCCATGGCCATCGCCTCCCGCTCCTCCGCTCCGCTCTGCCTCGCTTCGTCCCTGGCCTTCGCCATGCTGGGGCCGGTCTATGCCCAGCCCCAGGCCGGCTACGACTTCGACCTGCCCGCCGGCCCGCTGGGCGAATCGCTCAACCGCATCGCCGCCGAAGCGCGGCGCAGCCTGACCGTGCCGCCCGAGCTGGTGCGCGGCCTGACCGCGCCGCCCGTGCGCGGACGCTACGGCGTGGAACAGGCGATGCGGCTGGCGCTCGGCCCCTCCGGCCTGCGGCTCATCGTCGGCCCGCAAGGCGACCTGACGGTGGCGCCCGCCCTGCCCGCCGTCGCGCCCGCCGCCCGCGCCAACCCGCCCGCCGCCACGCTGCCGCCGGTCGACGTGGTCGGCACCGCCAACGCCTACCAGGCCCCGGCCGCGGCCTCGCCCAAATTCACGGCCGAACTGCGCGACACGCCGCGCACCGTCAACGTGATCCCCAAGGCGGTCATCGAAGACACGGCCTCCACCTCGCTGCAGGACGTGATGCGCACCATGTCGGGCATCACCTTCGCGGCCGGCGAAGGCGGCGTGCCGATCGCCGACCGCCCCGTGATCCGCGGCTTCAACTCCACCTCCAACATGCTGGTGGACGGCATGCGCGACATCGGCGCGCAAACGCGTGAAGTATTCAACCTCGAACAGGTCGAGGTGACCAAAGGCCCCGATTCGGTCTACTTCGGCCGCGGGGGCGGCGGCGGCAGCATCAACATCGTCACCAAGGCGCCGCGGCTGGAAAACTTCGCGGTGGGCGAGCTGAGCGCCGGCACCGCGCCCAGCGGCCGCGCCACCGTCGACGGCAACTGGCAGTTGTCCGACCACGCGGCCTTCCGCCTGAACGCGATGGGCGACAAGGGCAAGGTGGCCGGCCGCGACGACGCGGTGGACTACCAGAAATGGGGCCTGGCGCCCTCGCTGGCCCTGGGCCTGGGCACGCCCACGCGGGTCACGCTGAGCTACTACCACCTGCAGGACGACGGCATGCCCGACTACAGCGTGCCGCTGGACCCGCGCACCGGCGCGCCGTACGAAGGCGTGGACCGCCACGCCTTCTACGGCCTGAGCGGCCGCGACTTCCGCCACACGCGCACCGACATCGGCACCGCCAGCATCGAGCACGACCTGGGCGACTCGCTCACGCTGCGCAACATGACCCGCTACGGCCAGTCCACCAACAGCTACGTGGCCACGGCGCCGAACGGCGCCTCGCCGCTGTACGCCGGCATCAACATGCCCGGCACGCTGCAGGGCACGGTGTTCCGCCAGGCCAAGTCGCAATGGACGCGCACCCAGACCCTGGCCAACCAGACCGACCTGTTCGGCGAACTCGAAACCGGCTCGGTCAAGCACCGCTTCGACGCCGGCTTCGAGATCGGCCGCGAGAAATGGAACGTCGACGGCTGGACGGTGGCCAGCGCCAACGCGGCCGCCGCGGTGCAGACCGGCGCCGTGCCGCAGTGCCAGGGCTACCCCTCGCTGTTCGACTCCTACGACTGCACCAGCCTGTACTCGCCCGATCCCGGCGACCCGTGGACGGGCTCGGTCACCCGCAACAACAACCCCACCTACTACCAGACCAACACCAAGGCGGCCTACGTCTTCGACGCCATCACGCTGACCGAGCACTGGCTGGTCAACGCCGGCCTGCGCTGGGATTCCTACCGCACCGAAAGCATCCGCCAGGGCGCGGTCCAGGCCAGCCAGAAAGACAACTTCGTCAACTACCAGCTGGGCCTGGTCTACAAGCCGCGCCGCGAGGCCAGCCTGTACGTCAGCACCGCCTCGGCCTCGACGCCGGCGGCGCTGGGCAACAGCGACTACGACAAGGTCAGCGCCGCCAACCGCAACCTCGATCCGGAACGCAGCGTGACCTACGAAGTGGGCGGCAAATGGGACGCGCTGGACGAGAAACTGTCGCTGACCGCCGCCGCCTTCGCCACCGACCGCAAGAACGCCAGCGTGCAGGTGGAGCCCGGCGTGGTCGAGCCGGTGGGCCGCACGCGGGTGCGCGGCTTCGAACTGGGCGCGTCGGGCAGCCTGACGCCCGAGTGGCAGGTGTTCGCAGGCTATACCTACCTGGACAGCAAGATCGCGCGCGGCGCCTACAACGACGCCAACGTCGGCCAGCCGCTGCCCGACACGCCGAAGAACAGCCTGAGCCTGTGGTCCACCTATCGCTTCCTGCCCGGATGGACGGTGGGCGGCGGCGCCTTCTTCGTCGACAAGCGCTTCGGCACCGCATGCGACCGCGATTGCTACGCGCCCTCGTACTGGCGCTTCGACGCCATGCTGGGCTGGCGCGTCAACCCGCGGCTGGAGTTCCGGATGAACCTGCAGAACCTGTTCGACAAGGTCTACTACACCAAGGTCCACTACTTCATGGGCGACCTCGGGCCGGGCCGCGCCGCCGTGCTGACGGCCGTGGTCCGCTACTGAGGGCGGACGCCATGCTGTCGTCGCGCGCCATCGGGCGCTGGCGGGCGGTCCACACCTGGAGCAGCCTGATATGCACCGTGTTCCTGCTGATGCTGTGCCTGACCGGGCTGCCGCTGATCTTCCACGATGAAATCGACGACTGGCTGGCGGGCCGCGAGAGCGCGGCGCCGCCGCCGGCCGGCGCGGTGGTGGACATGGACCGCGTCATCCGCACCGTGCGGCAGGCCTATCCCGGCCGCCGCGTGCAGTTCGTCGCCTGGGCCGACGAACCCGGCCAGTTCCGCGTCGGACTGGGCCGCGGCCCGGCCGCCGCCGGCCACAAGCCCTTCGTCATCGTCGACAGCGAATACCGCCTGCTGGGCGAGGCCTGGAGCGAAAAGGACTGGCGCCACGGCGGCGTGATGGCGGTGCTGCTGGCCCTGCATACCGACCTGCTGTCGGGCCTCTGGGGCGGCCTGTTCCTGGGCGCGATGGGCCTGCTGTTCCTGGCGGCGCTGGTGTCGGGCGTGGTGCTGTACGCCCCCTTCACGCGCAAGCTGGCATTCGGCACCGTGCGCCGCGCGCGGGCCGCGCGGGTGGCATGGCTGGACCTGCACAACCTGGCCGGCATCACCACCATCGCCTGGGCCGTGGTGGTAGGCGCAACCGGCGTGGTCAACACGCTCGACTCGCTGGTGTTCGGCGCCTGGCAGCGCGACGTGTCGCGGACGCTGAAGGCGCAATACGGCGAACTGGCTCCCGTGCGCGACCCGGACCTGCTGCAGGCCGCGGTCACCCGCGCGACGGCCTTCCTGCCGGGCCGCGACATCAGCTTCGTCGCCTTTCCCGGCTCCATGTTCGCCACCCCGCGCCACTACGCCGTCTATCTGCACGGCAACACGCCGGCCACTTCGCAGCTGCTGCATCCCGTGCTGATCGACGCCGCCGACGGCCAGCTGGTCGATATCGGCGCGCCGCCCTGGTACCTGTGGAGCCTGGAAATCTCGCGGCCCCTGCACTTCGGCGACTACGGCGGCCTGCCGCTGAAACTGCTGTGGGCAGCGCTGGACGTGGAGACGATCGTGGTGCTGGGCAGCGGCGTCTACCTGTGGCTGGCGCGCCGGCGCAAGGCGCGGCAGGCCCCGGCGACGGCCGCTGCCGCGTAGGAAAGCAGACCGTCGTCTACGGTGCCGCCAGCGCGCAGTTCGTTGGCGGCGGGCTGGCCGCGGCCGCGGGCGGCGCTTGGCTGGCCGCCCGCCGCGCGGCGTGATAGTCGCCCACCAGTTCCTGCACCAGGTCCAGGCGCGACGAAGACCGCAGGCACAGCAGGCCGACCTCGCGCGGCTGCGTGGGCAGCGGCAGGGCCAGTCTGCGGATCCGCAGGCCGGCGGGCCAGCCCTGTTCGATATCGGGAACCAGGGATACGCCCAGCCCGCGATCCACCATCTTCGAGATGGCAGGCAGCGAACTCAGTTCGAAGCGCTCGATGGGCCGGATGCCGGCCTGCCGCAGGTATTCCTCGGCCAGCCGGCCGCCCCATTGCCGGCGATCCAGCCGGATGAGCGGTTCCCGTTCCAGCAGGGTATGCGGATCCTCGTGCCGCAGCGCGGCCGGGACGAGAGCCACCAGGGGCTCGCGCCGCAGGCCGGCCCACCACAGCGTCTTCGGCAGTTCGAACTGGGGGTGCAGGCAGATGGCCGCGTCGACCTGTTCGTTGTGCAACGCGTCGTACAGATAGGCCGAGCTGCCGGGCTGCACGAATACCCGCAGGCCGGGATGCCGGTGGACGAGGCTGGCCAGCATGTCGGGCACCAGGCCGTGCAGGAAGGTATTGATGCTGCCCAGGCGAAATTCGCCGGCGGCCTGCCCGGCCCGGGCGCGGCGCTTCATCTCCTGGATGTCGCCGAGCACCGAGCGGCCCAGCGCCAGGATGTTGTGCCCGGCCTCGGTCGGCAATACGGTCCGGCCCGAGCGGGCCGTGAGCGCGACGCCGAACTCCCGCTCCAGGGCATGCAATTGCTTGGCCACCGCCGTCGGCGACAGGTGCAGGCGCCGCGCGGCCTCGGCCATGGAGCCGGTCTGCACGACCAGTTCGAATGTCCGCAAATAGGTGGTATCCATCGCGCCCCAGTCACCAGACCGCACCGGAGGTTCATTCTAATTGAACCAGGCGCTCCTTCTTCCGCGGAAAACCGGCTCCCATAATCCCGGGGCGGCCCCGCCGCATACAACAACAGCAAGGAGACGTCATGAAGCACTTCATTCCGGCCGCCGCGGGTGCGATCGCCATGGCGCTGGCCGCCGTGTCGGGCGGCCGCGCGCTCGGCCAGGAGTTTCCCGCCAAGCCCATCCGCGTCATCAGCGGCTGGGCGCCGGGCGGCCCGACCGACGTGGTCGCGCGCATCATCTTCAACGACCTGGCCAAGAAGCTGGGGCAGTCGATCGTCGTCGACACCCGGCCCGGCGCCGGCGGCACCATCGGCTCGACCCAGGCGGCCGCCGCCGATCCCGACGGCTACACGCTGCTGTACGGCACCGCCACGGTGGCCACCATGCCCGACCTCTACAACCGCCCCGACCTGATCCCGGACAAGGCGTTCGAAGCGATCAGCTGCACGGTCAAGGTGCCGCTGGCGCTGCTGGTCGGCAGCGACTTCCCGGCCAGGACGGCGCAGGAATTCGTCCAGCTGGTCAAGGCCAATCCCGGCAAGTACTTCCAGGGCTCGTCCGGCGGCGGCTCGCCCGACCACCTTGCCGGCGTGCTGTTCGCGAAGGAACTGGGCCTGCGATACACGCACGTGCCCTACAAGGGCAATGCCGGCGCGCTCACCGACCTGATCGCCGGCAACATCAGCTTCATGTTCGCCGGCGCGCTGCAGGCGGCCAAGCCCATGATCGAGGCCGGCAAGGTGCGCGCGCTGGCGGTGTCCACGGCCAAGCGCTCGGCGGTCCTGCCCGACGTGCCGACGGTGTCGGAAACCGTGGCCAAGGGCTTCGACATCGGCACCTGGCAGGTGCTGATGGCGCCGAAAGGCACGCCCAAGGCCATCATCGACCGCATCAACGGCGCGATGAACGAAGTGCTGGCCGACCCCAAGATCCAGCAGACCCTGATCGAACGCCAGGGCGCGGAAACCATGGGCGGATCGCCGCAGCAATGCACCGCGTTCGTCAACGGCGAACACCGCCGCTGGAGCGAGCTGATCCGCGCCAACCACCTTACGGCAGAATAGAGCCTCACGCCTTCCCATCATCGACTCTGGAAAACCTATGACGATTCGTTCGGTCGACGCGATCGTGCTCGACATCCCCTACGAGATGTTCGGCCCCAAGCCGCTGTTCTGCGGGCATCCGCGCAAGATGAACATCCTGCTGGTGCGCGTGCAAACCGAAGACGGCCTGGTGGGATGGGGCGAGGCGTTCGGCTACACCATCTGGCCGGCAGCGCGCGCCGCGATCGAAAGCCTGGTCGCGCCGCTGGCCATCGGCAAGGACGAAGCCGACATCCCCTCGGTGATGGGGCCGATGGAGCGCCAGTTCCACCTGCTCGGCCGCACCGGCGCCCTGACCTACGCGCTGTCCGGCCTCGACATCGCGCTGTGGGACCTGGCCGGCAAGCGCGCCGGCAAGCCGCTCTCGGCGCTGCTCGGCGGCGCCCGGCACAGGCGGCTGCCCACCTATGCGAGCCTGATACGCTATGGCGATTCCGCGCTGGTGGCGGAAAACGCGCTGCGGGCCAAGCAGCGCGGCCATCGCCTGGTCAAGCTGCACGAGACCGAGGTGGCGCACGTGCGGGCCGCGCGCGAGGCGCTGGGCCCCGACGTGCCGCTGACCATGGATACCAACTGTCCATGGACCGTGGAGCAGGCCATCGCCGTGGCGCGCGAACTGCAGCCCTACGGGCTGGCCTGGTTCGAGGAACCGGTCTGGCCGCCCGAAGATTTCGCCGGACTGGCCGCGGTCCGCAAGGCCGCCGGCATCCCCATCGCCGCCGGCGAAAACGCCATGAGCGCCAAGCATTTCGAGCAGTTGTTCGACGCGCAGGCGGTCGACATCGCCCAGCCCAGCATCACCAAGATCGGCGGCGTCTCGGAGTTCATGAAGATCGTCGAACTGGCGCGCCGCCACGGCGCGCAGCTGGTGCCGCACTGCCCGTACTTCGGGCCCGGCCTGCTGGCGACGCTGCATATCGCCGCCACCTTCGAGCACGAAACCCTGATCGAACATTCGCTGGCCGACCTGGGGGCCAGTCCGCTGGGCAAGGCCGTCATACCGGAAAACGGCTTCCTCGACATCCCGGATGGCCCCGGGCTGGGAGTCGACCCCGATCCGGCCGTGCTGGAGCAGTGCCGCGTCGGGTGACGATCGGCGCCGCAGGCGGCGCGGCCAGGCCTGCTGCGCCCGCTATTCCGGCGTGATGCCCGCCTCTTTGACGACGGCGCCCCACTTGCCGATCTCTTCCCGCAGGAAGCCGGCAAATTGCTCCGGCGTGTTGCCGACCACCTCGATGCCGTCCTGGGCAAAGCGGCCGCGCACCTCGGGTGAAGTGAGCGCGCCGACCAGCGCTTCATGCAAGGTATGCACGATGGGCGCCGGCGTGCCGGCGGGCGCGAGAAAGCCGTGCCACGCGGACGCCTCGAAGCCCGGCAGGCCGGCCGCCTCGGCAACCGTGGGCACGTCGGGGAACAGCCGGGAGCGCTGGCTTCCCGTCACCGCCAGCGCGCGCAGGCGGCCGGAGCGGATCAGCGCCGAGGCGGAGGTGATGTCGGCGAACATCATGGCGATCTGGCCGCCGGCCACGTCCGCCAACGCTGCGGAGGTCCCCTTGTACGCCGCGTGGATCATGCTGAGCCGGGCCCGCCCCAGATAAAGCAGCGCGGCCAGGTGGGTGGAGCTGCCGACGCCGGCCGACCCGAACGCCAGCGTGCCGGGCTTGGCCGACACCAGCGCCGCCAAGGCTTGCAGGCTATCGACGTTCAGGGACGGCGCCACCACCGCGACATACGGATAGGCGGTGGTCAGCGTGATGGGCGCGAAGTCCTTGATGGCGTCGTAGGGCAGCTTTGCGTACAGGGCCGGATTGATGGCGTTCGGCCCGGTCTGGCCCATCAGCAGCGTGTAGCCGTCGGGCGGCGCCTTGGCCACCGCTTCGGTTCCGATGATGCCGCTGCCGCCGGCCCGGTTGTCCACCACGAACGGCTGGCCGAGCTTAGGGCCGGCGTGCTGCAGGATGACGCGGGCCACGATGTCGGCGCCGCCGCCGGGCGTAAACGGCACCACCACGCGTATCGGCTTGCCGGGAAATGCCGGCTCCGCGCCGGCGCCCGCAGCCGCGCGCACCGCGCCGGGCAGGGCCCCGGCGCACAGGCCGGCCAGGGCGGTGGTCCGCAGAAAGCGGCGTCTATCGGTCATGCTGGCCTCCTCCAGTCTGTCGTTCTTTTCCTACCGGATGCATGAATCCACGAGCGCGCGCACGCGCATTTCCGAATCGATGCGGCGCACGGCCTCGATCGCCGCTTCGATGCGCTGCGGCCCGAATACGAGGCCCGCATTGGTGCGGAACTTGTCCTCGACGTCTTCGGCGGTCATGGGGTTCTCGCGGCTGCCCCAGTTGTTGGGCACGATGCGCTCCAGCGTACGGCCGTCGCGGGTGCGCACGATGACCCAGCCCTTGAATTGCTCGCGGCCCGGCGCCGTCTCGTCGATGCGATAAGAAACGCGACGCGCCAGCGCCAGCACGCGCGGGTCGGCAAGGCTGGGCGTGGCGAAGTTGTGGACATTGCAGCGGCCGTGGACCAGCGCGTCGGCCAGCGCGAATTGCAGGCTGACGCGCCCTTGCCAGTCCGAGCGGGGATTGAGCTTCTCGGCGGCCGGCTCGCAAACGATGGGAACCATGAAGGCCGCGATCGGGCAGACGATGCTGTCGACCTCGTCGGCGCGCAGTCCTTCCCGGTAAAGATCGAGCAGCGCATCCAGGAAAGGATGGATCACGTGGCCGCAGGGATAGGGCTTGAACGAAATGTTCCGGCTCTCCCAATGCTCGCCCAGCCCGCGGCTGAAGCCGTCCCAGTCCACTTCGTAGGAAGGATCCTGGACATGCGAGGCCAGCAGGCCGAAGCGGCCTTCGAAAATGGTGGCGGGGCCCTTGAAGCCCTGCTGCGCCAGGGTGGCGGCCACGATGCCCGCTTCGGCGGCAATGCCCGGATGGATGAATTTCGCCCATGAGCCGTCCGACCAGCACTCCATGAGCCCGGCGGCCTTGCTGCCCGCGATGCCCAGCGCATCCCTGGCCTGCTCGGCCCCCAGCCCGAACAGACGCGCCGCCAGGAAGGCGGCCCCCATGGCGCCGGCGATCGCCGTCGGGTGAAAGCCCACCCGCTCCAGCCTGCCGGGCGCCAGCATGCCGACCCGCGACGACAATTCGGCCGCGCCCGCCAGCGCGGTCACCAGTTCCCGCCCGGGGATGTCCAGCATCTCGCCGATGGCCAGCCCGGCGGTCACCAGGGTCACGCTGACGTGCACGATGGTCTGGTTGTGGGTGTCGTCGAACTCCAGCGAATGGGCCATGGTGCCATTTGCCAGGGCGGCCAGCGACGCCGAGGTCCGCTCGCCGTACCACAGGATGCGGCTGTCGTTGCCGCTGCCCAGCTTCAGCGCGGCGGCATGGACCGCCTGGCCCGGCGGGCGGCACGAGCCGGCCAGCATCAGGCCCAGTATGTCGAGGATCCTGGAACGGGTCGCGCGGCGCACGTCGTCCGGCACGTCCTCGTGCCGCAGGTGCGACAGCCAGCGGTTGGCGCGTTCGCTAAGGGTGGTACCCGGTTTCGAGGTCATGTAAATTCATTAGAAAATTATTTAACGTATACGTAAAAGATAGCAGTTTCCCCCTAGGGGTCGATATAGGGTTATCCCAAACGACCGGCCGCGAACGGCCGCGGCTTCAGATCTGCTGCAGGCGGAAATTGCGGAAGATGCCGACCAGTTCTCGGCTGGCGCGCTGGCGATGCTCGCGGTTGACGCGCGCCGCGCCCACGGCGTCGCCGTCGGCCAGGCGCTGCACCAGCGCGAGGTGCTCGCGGGTGGAATGCACCGGCGGCGGCCGCAGCCGCAGCGTGAACATGCGGGCCCGATACACCCGGTCGCGGTAGCCCATCACCGCGCTCAGCAGATGCCTGTTGCCCGACAGGCTGACCAGCGCATAGTGGAAATCCTCGTCGGCCCGCGCCCAGGCTTCCAGGTCGTTCCTGGCCAGCGCCTTTTCCATCCGGGTGGTCGCATCGCGCAGCGGCTTGAGTTCCTGGCTGGAGGGCTTGCGGCGCGCCACGGTCTCGGCGGCCAGGCATTCGAGCGCGGTCAGAATTGCGTAGATCTCTTCCATGTCCTGCGACGACACCGGCAGCACGCGCACCCCGCGCCGCGGAATCACCTCGACCAGCCCCTCGTTCTGCAGCCGGATCACCGCTTCGCGCACCGGGGTACGGCTCATTCCCAGTTGCAGGGCGAGTTCCTGTTCGAGCGCCTGGAAGCCAGGCTGCCATACGTTGTCGAGGATGCGCTGTCGCATGGCCTTGTAGGCCTGTTCCACCAGGGTGGGAACGTCGGCGTCGGGCGCGGCTTCGCTCTTCATGAATAGTTCCAGTGGACGGGCGGGATACCGGCGACGGGCATCGCGACCACGGCGATGGCATCGCCCAGCAGGCAGCCAATATAGCCTGTCCGCAAGTCCTCGCCGCCGAAGGCCAGGCTCGACGTGCTGCGCAGGCGGCGGCTGCGCACCTTGTCGAGGTGTTCGCGGCCCATCGCGTCGCCGCGGAACGCCTGTTCGACCCTTGCCAGCCAGGCCGCGTCGGCGTCTTCCATCCACTGCCGCGTGCTGCCGTCGGGCGCGACCCGCAGCAGCCGGTTGCTGACGATGCTGGTCACCCAGGCGCCGCCCTCGGCATCGAAGCACAGGCCGTCCGGGAAGGTGCCCTCGCCGAACACCGCCACCGTCTCGCGCGGGCCGAGATCCCCGCCCGGCAGCAGCCTGAAGCGCGACAGGCGGCGCCCGAAGGTTTCGTTGACATACAGCCATTGCCCGCCGGGATCGAGGGCCACCTCGTTGGCATAACCCAGGCCGTCGGCCACGATGCGGGCGCCGCGCCGGTCCAGCAAGACGATGAAGCCGTCTTCGCAGCCCGCGCGGTAGCCCAGCGCCCGCGGGCGCAGCCGGGTGCTCACGCTGATCCAGATGCGCCCGGCCGCGTCCTCGTGGACGAAATTGGTCGGCGGCAGGTCGCTGCCGTCGACCGCGGTCAGCAGCGGCCGGGTGGCGCCGTCGCGCCGCAGTTCGAACACGCCGCCGCGCCCGTCGCCCAGGTGCGCCAGCAGGAACGAGCCGTCCGCCCGCAGCGCGATGCCGTTGGGCTTGAGCGCCTCGCCGTCGACGGGCTGCGCCCGGTACAGCGCCTGGCTGCCGTCCGGCCGCAGGTGCGCCACGCCGCCGCGCCAGTCGGCCGTGAACAGGCCGGCCGTGCGCGTGGCCAGCACGCATTCGGGCCGGACCAGGCCGTGGCCGATCCAGCCACAGGCAGCGGGATCGAGAAAGGGAAGCGACGGCGACGACATGTCGTGGGGATGGCGTTCGTGGTGACAACCAATAAATTAACGTATACATTAACGCGGGCACAATCCCCGCCGGCACGCGGCGGGCGCCCACATTCACCAGGAAAAACGGAATCGACCATGGAAAGCTACCGGATCGCGGTCCTGCCCGGCGACGGCATCGGAATCGAAGTGATGCACGCCGCCGCCGCGGTGCTGGAAACCGTGCAGCGCCGCATCGGCCGCATCCTTCAGCTGCAGTGGCTGCCGGCCGGCGCCCAGCACTACCTCGACAGCGGCGTCGCGCTGCCCGACGCCACGCTGCGGCACTGCGAACAGGCCGACGCCATCCTGTTCGGCGCGATGGGCCTGCCGCACGTGCATGGCGCCGACGGCACCGAGATCATCCCGCAGATCGACCTGCGCATGCATCTGGACCTGTACGCCGGCGTGCGCCCCATCCGCACCTTCGAGGGCCTGCCCACGCCGCTGGCGCGCCCCGAGGCCGCGCACATCGACCTGGTGCTGGTGCGCGAGAACACCGAAGGCCTTTTCTACGCCCGCGGCCGGGGCGACGTGCGGGGCGATGACGAGGTGCGCGACACCATGCGCATCACGCGGCAGGGCACGGCGCGCATCTGCGAATTCGCGTTCCGGCTGGCCGAGCGCCGCGCCGCCCGCTCCGGCCGCCGCGGCCGCGTGACCAACGTCGACAAGGCCAACGTCTTCGCGTCGATGGCCTTTTTCCGCAAGGTGTTCGAGGAAGTCGCCGCGCGCCACCCGCAAATCGCCGCCGACAGCGGCTATGTCGACGCCATGGCCCTGAACCTGGTCATGAAGCCGTGGACCTACGACGTGCTGGTCACCGAAAACATGTTCGGCGACATCCTGTCCGACCTGATCGCGGCGCTGGTGGGCGGCATGGGCATGGCACCGTCGGGCGACATCGGCGACAGGTACGGCCTGTTCCAGCCGGCGCACGGCACGGCGCCCGACATCGCCGGCCAGGGCAAGGCCAATCCGACCGCCATGCTGCTGTCGGCCGCCATGATGCTGGAATGGCTGGCCGGGCGCAGCGGCGACGCAGCGCTGGCCGACGGCGCGGCGATGATCCAGCATGCGGTCGAACAGGTATTCGCGTCCGGCCAGGTGCGGCCGATGGAATTCGGCGGCACCGACGGCACGGCCGCGATCGCGCAGGCCGTCGCCGGCGCCCTGCGGCCGGCCCATGCCTGACGGCGGCGCGCAGCCGGCCACCGTCCCTCCAAACTGCCCCACGGATGCGGCATCATGACCCACGCATTGCTCGTCGACTTCCAGATCAAGCCCGAGCGGGCCGAAGACTTCGCCCGGGCCATCGCGCGCAACGCGCGGCGCTCGCTCGGCGATGAACCGGGCTGCAGACGCTTCGACGTCTGCCGGGATCCCGCCGATGCGGGCGCCTTCTTCCTTTACGAACTCTACGACGACGCGGACGCGATCGCCGCGCACCTGGCTTCGGCGCATTTCAGGGAGTTCGACGCGCTGACCCGCGACTGGGTACAGCGCAAGGCCGTCCGGACCTGGCTGCTGGCCGGCCCCTGACGAGCTTTCGCGTTTCGGAAAACGTCGGCGTCTCCAAAACTAAACCGCGCGCCGGCGACATTTCTTAAAGTCCGGGTTTCCGAGCCGCCGCTTCACGCGGCGCGGGATACGAGAAGAAACCTGGAAAGACATGCTCCGAGACAATCAGAACGGGATAGACCCCATCACCCTGGAAATCTGGTGGAGCCGGTTGATCGCGATCACCGACGAAGCCGCCACCACCCTCCTGCGCACGGCGTTCTCGACCATCGTGCGGGAGTCCAACGATTTCGCCACGGTCCTGATGAACCGCCGCGGCGAATCGATCGCCGAATGCAGCGGCGGGATCCCGGCCTTCGCCGGCCTCATTCCCCGCACCGCGCGCGCCTTCCTCGCCGCCGTGCCGGCGCAGGACTGGCGCGAAGGCGATTGCATGATCACCAACAATCCCTGGCTGGCCACCGGCCACCTGCCGGACATCGCCATGGTCACGCCCATCTTCTTTCGCGGCGCGCTGGTGGGTTTCGCCGGTTCGGCGGCGCACTCGCCCGACGTGGGCGGCACGCTGGGCGCCGGCAACCGGCAGCTGTACGAGGAAGGCATCTGCATTCCGCCCATGCATCTCTACCGCGCGGGCAAGCGCAACGAAGACCTGCTGCGGCTGTTCCTGGGCAATGTGCGCGTGCCCGAACAGGTGCTGGGCGACCTGGAGGCGCAGGTCACCGCCAATGAAGTGTGCCGCCGGCGCACCGTCGATTTCCTGGCCGACACCGGGCAGGATTCCCTCGAACGGCTGTCGCGGGCGGTGCACGAACGCACCGAGGCGGCCATGCGCGCCGCGATCGCCGCGATTCCCGACGGCCGCTATGCCGCGGCCATCGATGCCGACGGTTTCGATCATCACCCGACCCATATCGAATGCGCGGTCACCATCGCCGGCGATTCGATGACGGTGGACTATGCCGGCAGCTCGCCGCAGGTCGACCGCGGCACCAACTGCACGATGAACTACACGCAGGCCTATTCGGTGTACCCGATCAAGTGCCTGCTGGACCCGCACACGCGCCGCAACGAAGGTTCCTACCGGCCGATCGAGGTCAAGGCGCCGGAGGGCAGCATCATGAATGCCCGCCATCCCGCTGCGGTCGCGGCGCGCCACCTGACCGGCCACCTGCTGTGCTGCGCGATCTACCAGGCGCTGGCGCAGGTCATCCCGGAGCGGGTCATCGCCGACAGCGGCGGCGCGCCGGCCATGCGCGTGCGCTTCACCGGCCGCCAGCACGGCCGCGGCCGCTTCTCGCAGAACCTGTTCGCCAGCGGCGGCATGGGGGCGTCGGCGCATGGCGACGGGCTGTCGACCACCGCCTTCCCCACCAATTCCGGGGCCGGCAGCATCGAGGCGCTCGAGGCGGTGACGCCGCTGCTGGTCAGGAAGAAGGAATTCCGCATCGATTCCGGCGGCGTAGGCAAATTCCGCGGCGGCCTGGGGCAGTTGTGCGAGGTGGAGAACGCCGCCGGCGAGCCGATCCACGTCGCCATCTCGGCCGACAGGCAGCGCCATCCCGCGCTGGGCATCGGCGGCGGCGGGCCCGGCGCGCCGACCGCCGTCACGCTGGACGACGGCCGCATGGTGGACCTGAAGTCGCGGCTGGAACTCGCGCCCGGCGCCAGCGTGTCGCTGTGGTTCGCCGGCGGCGGCGGCTACGGCCCGTGCGAAGAACGCGCGGCGGCCGACATCCGGCGCGACATCGACTACGGCTACGTGTCGTGCGAAACGGCCGCCACCCATTACCGCGGCCAGATGGAAGGCCTGGCCGGCGCCGGAGCGGCCCGATGAAGACGATGAAAAAGACCACCCGCATCGGCGTCGACATCGGCGGCACCTTCACCGACTTCGTGCTGCACGACCAGACGCGCGGCATCACCCGCACCGGCAAGCGGCTGACCACGCCCGAGCAGCCCAGCCGCGCCATCATCGAAGGCGTGGCGCGCCTGCTGGACGAGACCGGCACGCAGGCCGGGCAGATCGCCAGCATCGTGCACGGCACCACGCTGGTCACCAATACCGTGCTCGAACGCACCGGCGCGAAGGTGGGGCTGCTGGCCACCGAGGGCTTGCGCGACGTGCTGGAAATGGGCCGCGAAAGCCGCTACGACACCAACGACCTGTTCCTGCAGCCCGTTCCGGTGCTGGTGCCGCGCCCGCTGCGGCGGGGCATCGGCGGACGGCTCCGGGCCGACGGCAGCGAAGACCGGCCGCTCGACGAAGCGGCGGTGGCGCAGGCGGTGGCCGACCTGGTGGAAGGCCAAGGCATCGAGTCGCTGGCCATCGCGTTCATGAACGCGTACCGCAATCCGGCGCACGAACGGCGCGCGCTGGAAATCGTCCGCGCCCTGTACCCGGACCTGCTGGTGAGCCTGTCGGCCGACGTCGCGCCCGAGATCCGCGAGTTCGAGCGCACCGTCACCGCCTGCGTCAACGCCTATGTGCAGCCGCGCGTGCACGGCTACCTCGACCGGCTGGGTACCGACCTGGCGGCGCTCGGCTTCGACGGCGACCTCTACATCATGCTGTCGAGCGGCGGCATCACCACCGTGGCCAACGCCAAGGCCTATCCGGTGCGCCTGATCGAATCCGGCCCCGCCGCGGGCGCCATGGCGGCCGCCTTCACGGCGCGGCAGACCGGCGAAGACAGGATGATTTCGTTCGACGTGGGCGGCACCACGGCCAAGATGTGCCTGATCGAGAACGGCCAGCCCCACGTCAAGCACGACTTCGAAGCCGGCCGCCTGCAGAAGTTCAAGCAGGGCTCCGGCCTGCCGCTCAAGGTGACCGTGGTCGACATGATCGAGATCGGTTCGGGCGGCGGCTCCATCGCCGGCATCGATCCGATGGGGCTGATGAAAGTGGGTCCGCGCAGCGCCAGCTCGGTCCCCGGCCCCGTCTGCTACGGCCGGGGCGGCACCGAGCCCACCGTGACCGATGCCGACCTGCTGCTGGGCTACCTCAACCCGGACTATTTCCTCGGCGGCGAAATGGCGCTGTCGATGGACGACGTGCGCCGCGCCATCGACGCCAGGCTGGCCCGGCCGCTCGGGCTGGACGCGGCCGGCGTGGCGCGCGGCATCCAGGAGATCGTCAACGAAAGCATGGCCGCCGCCACCCGCGTGCACCTGGCCGAGAAAGGCAAGGATCCGCGAGACTATTGCCTGTACGCCTTCGGCGGCGCCGGGCCGGTGCATGCCTATGCGCTGGCCAAGCTGCTGAAGGTCAGGCGGATGATCGTGCCGATGGGCGCCGGGGTCATCTCCGCGCTCGGCTTCCTGGTGGCCCGCCCCGCCGTCGACAAGGTGCGAGGCTACGTGGCCGAGCTGGAAAACGTCGACTGGCACCACGTGAACGCCATCTACGCCGACATGGAAGCCGCGGCCTGCGAGCTGCTGCTGGGCACCGGCGGCAGGCGGGAAGACATCGCGCTGGCCTGGAGCGCCGACATGCGCTACGTGGGCCAAGGCTTCGAAATCAGCGTGCCGCTGCCGCGCGGCCCCCTGGACGCCGGCCACGCCGACGCCATCCGGCAGTCGTTCATGCAGGCCTACGCCGCGCGCTTCGACCGCGTGGTCAACGACGTCGGCATCGAGGCGATCAACTGGCGGCTGAACGCTTGCCTGCCCGAGCAGCACATCAGCCTGGCGCACGAGCCGGCGCAAACGGCGGCCCGGCGCGGCGAACGGGGGGTCTATTTCTCCGGCTTCGGCGACCTGCCGGCGTCCGTCTACGATCGCTACGCGCTGGCGCCCGGCATGCAGGTGGCCGGGCCGGCGGTCATCGAAGAGAGGGAATCGAGCTGCAGCATCGGCCCGGATTGCGTCGCCACCGTCGATCCGCACTTCAACCTGGTGGTCGACATCCGCTACGAGGCGCAGACCAGCGACGCCACCGGCTCGGCCAGCGAGGCCGTGCCCGCCTGAAACCCGCCGCCGGCCCGGCATCCCGCCGCGGACGGCGACATCCATTCACATAAGCACGAGGAGACGATATGACCCGATCCGTGAAAGTACTCGTACCCTGCGGATCCATCGGCACCGGCGTCCGGCCGCAGCAGCCGTTCGAGCGCGGCATGCAGGAACATCCCGACGTGATCGCGGTGGACGGCGGTTCCACCGATTCGGGGCCCTATTTCCTGGGCTCGGGCAGCGCGAAATGCTCGCGCGGCGTGTTGCGGGCGGAACTCAGGCTGCTGATGATCGCGCGGCGCAAACTCGGCATCCCGCTGATCGTCGGCAGCTGCGGCACCTGCGGCTCGGACGCCGGCGTCGACCTGATGCGCGACTTGTGCAAGGAACTGGCGCAAGAGCTGGGGCAGACGGTGCGGGTCACGTGCATCTACAGCGAGCAGACCGCCGACGCGGTCAAGTCGGCGCTGGCCGCCGGGCGCATCAAGCCCCTGCAGCCCGTCCGCCCGATCGACGACGCGCTGGTCGACCGCTGTTCGCACATCGTCGCCGCGATGGGCGTGGAGCCCATCATCCATGCGCTGGAGCAGGGCGCCGACATCGTGCTGGCCGGCCGCGCCACCGACACGGCGCTGATGGCGGCGGTGCCGATCATGCGCGGCATGAACGCGGGCGCGGCCTGGCATGCGGGCAAGATCCTGGAATGCGGGGCCTTCTGCACCACCAAGCCCGCCAGCGGCGCGGTCATGGCGACCGTCGACGATGCGGGCTTCATCGTGCATGCGCTGGCCGACGGCGCCAAGGCGACGCCGCGTACCGTGCTGGCCCACATGCTGTACGAGAACTCGAATCCCTACGTGCTGACCGAACCCGGCGGCGCGCTCGACGTCGAGCAGGCCCGCTACACGGCCATCGACGACCAGCACGTCCGCGTCGAGGGCGCCCGCTGGACGCCGGCCGACGCCTACACCGTCAAGCTGGAAGGCGCCGCGCCGGCCGGCTACCAGGGCGTCAGCATGTGCATCATCCGCTCGCCCGAATACCTGGCGCGCTTCGACGAATGGCTGGAACTGCTCGAAGCCCGGGTGCGGAACATCATCGCCACCCAGCTCGGCCTGGACGACGGCGCCTACGACCTGCAGTTCCGCGCCATCGGCCGCGACGCCGTGCTGGGCCGGCTGGAAAGCCGGCGCGGCGACCCGGTGGAGATCGGCGTGATGGCCATCGCGACTTCGCCCGACGCCGCGCGCACGCGCGAGATCATCAAGCTGCTGAGCCCGCCGATGCTGCATTTCCCGCTGCCGGACGACCCGGTCACGGCGACCCACGCCTTCCCCCTCTCGCCCTCGTCGATGGACCGCGGCATCGTCTACGAATTCGTGCTGAACCACGTGATGGTGGTGGACGACCCGCTGGCCCCATTCCGCTTCCAGACCGCCGTTTTCGGGAGTGTTCAATGAGCCGCCAAGCCGCCTACGCCATCCGGTCCAAGAATGCCGGCCCCTTCTGGCTGACCATCGACATCTTCTGCGACGACGCCGCCACCTACCGGCGCATGTGCGACGAACCGCGCCTGGGTGCCGGGGCGATTGCCGACCTGCTCAAGGCCGACGCCGGCAGCGTGAAGATCTTCCGGATCGAGGCGCTGAACGTGATCAAGATCAGCCTGCCCCGGCCGGTGGTCCAGGGCGCGGTCGCCGACCGCGATATGCATGGCGCGCAGTGGGCCTATCTGCTGCAAGAAAAACTGGAGACAGAACGATGAGACGAGAAGACAGCCTTGGCCGCCGCCGCTTCCTGCTGGGCGCCGCCGCCGCGGCCGCCGGTGCCGCGACCGGGCTGGCGGCCCCTGCCGCCCATGCGGACGAATACCCCAGCAAGCCGATCCGGCTGATCCTGCCGAACTCGCCCGGCTCGTCGGTCGACAAGGTATCGCGGGTACTGGCCACGCCGCTGGGAATGGCGCTCGGCCAGCCTGTCGTGGTGGAGAACCTGCCCGGCTCGGGCGGCCTGATCGGCATGCAGCAACTGCTGCGCGCGCCGAAGGACGGCTATACCATCGGCATCGTATCCAGCAACTACAGCGTCGGCCCCTATCTCTACGACCTGCCCTACGACTCGCTGAAGGACATCACGCCGGTATCCATCCTGGTGTCGGGCCCCTTCGTGCTGCTGGTGTCGCCCAAGATTCCGGCCCGCACCCTGGCCGAATTCATCGCGCTGGCCAAGTCGCGGCCGGCCGACGCCACGCTGACCTTCGGCTCGCCCGGCGTCGGCACCTCGTTCCACCTGAGCGGCGAACTGCTGAACGTCACCGCCGGCACGCGGCTGCTGCACGTGCCCTACAAGATGATCAACAACTACGTCACCGACCTGGTCGGCGGCCAGCTGGATAGCGGCTTTCTTACCGCGAACGTGGCTGCGCCCCTGATCAAGGCAGGCAAACTGCGGCCGCTGGCGGTCACCACGCCCACGCGTTCGCGCCTGCTGCCCGACGTGCCCACCATCGCCGAATCGGGATACCCCGATTTCAACGTCGATGGCTGGCAAGGGCTGATCGTCGCCGCCGGCACGCCGCGGGCGATCGCCGAGAAGCTGAACGCCGAGATGAACCGCGCCCTCAGGATGCCGGACGTGGTGAAGGTGATCGAGGACGATGGCCATCGCATCGTCGGGGGCAGCCTGGCCGATGCCGCGGACTGGTTCGCGCGCGACTTCGATAGAATCGGGAAGCTCGCCAAGGCGATCGGGCTCAAGCCCGAATAGCCCGCCGCGCCAGACGGCGGCGGCCGGCCGGCGCGCGCCGCCGCGGGGCGGCCGCATCGGCGCCTTCCCCGGAGACACCGATCAAACAGCTCGAATTCCAGACGCTCAGGATCTTCATGGCGGTGGCCGACACGGGCAGCCTGTCGGCCGCCGCCGAGCGCAGCAATATCGCGGTGGCGGCGATCAGCAAGCGCATTGCCGACCTGGAACACTCGATGGGCAGCCAGTTCTTCCACCGGCACGCGCGCGGCATGCACCTCACGCCGGCCGGCCGCGAACTGCTGCAGCATGCGCGCGAGATCATCTTCAGCGTCGACCGCATGCACAACAACCTCAGCCGCTACGCGCTGGGCGTCAAGGGCCACGTGCGGGTCGCGGCCACCGGTTCCGCGGTGTCGGAATTCCTGCCCGATGAACTCAAGCGGTTCGGCGACCGCTGCCCCAACATCGTCATCGACCTGGCCGAATGGACCAGCCAGCGCATCGCCAACGCCGTGCTGGAAGGCCGGGTCGACATGGGGATATTCGTCGGCCCCAGCACCCATCAGGACCTGGTCACCTTCGCCTACCGGCACGACGAATTATGCATCGTCGCCCCGCCGGCGCATCCTTTGGCCCGGCGCGAATCGGCGCGGCTGGCCGATGCCGTGGCCTACGACATCATCGGCCTGGAGCCGCGCAGCTCCATCGCCCAGCACGTGGTGGCCGAAGGCGGCCCCGGACTGAAGATCCGCATCAGCGTGCGCAGCACCGACGCCTTGTGCCGCATGGTGGCGGCGGGCCTGGGCGTGGGCATCGCGCCCAAGCGCATCGCGCAGACCCACGTGGCGTCGATGGAAGTGCGGATCGTCGAACTGGCCGAGCCGTGGGCGCAGCGGGACCTGCTCATCGCGGTGCGGTCGGAGGAAGGGCTGTCGACGCCTGCCCGCATGTTCCTGGCCCATTGCCGCGGGATGGCGGAACCCGCGGCCGCGCCGCCTGGCCGGCGCTAGCCGGCATCCGCCGCGCGGACATGGCGGCGTCCTTCTTGCCCTCGAAATGTAATTACATTATTATATTGCCATGAATACGACATCCACTGTTCGACGCGGCCGGCTTGCGCTCCACCATCAGATGGAAGCCCTGCTCAGAGACACCATCCTGGACGGCACGCTGGCGGCCGGCGACATGCTGCCCACCGAGGAAGAACTCACCCGGCGCCATGGCGTGAGCCGCACGGTGGTGCGCCAGGCCATGCGCTCGCTCGAAACCCAGGGGCTGATCCAGCGCATCGCGGGCAAGGGAACCTTCGTGCGCGACAGCAAGGCGGATCCGTTCTCGAGCTGGTCGATCAACTCCACGGAAGATCTCGCCAGCTACGGGCGCAACACGAAGCTGACCATCCTCGAACGGCTCGAGGTTCCGGCTCCGCCCGACGTCGCCGAGGCGCTGGAGCTTGCGCCAGGCACGCTGGTATCGGAAATCCGCTCGGTCCGGTCCTCGAAAGCGGGTCCGTTCGCGTACCAGCGCAACTACGCCCTGCTCGACATCGGCCGCAAGGTGGCCGCGCAGAAGCAGATCAAGTCCATGCTGCTGGCCATCCAGCAATATGGAAACGTCAAGCCGCTGCACATGCTGCAGGCGATCAGCGCGGTCGGCGCCGCCGAAGACGTCGCCCGGATACTGGAACTGGAGGTCGGCGCCCCGGTACTGCAGTTCGAATGGCAATTGATCTCGGTCGAGGGCACCCGCATCACGTTTTCGCGCACGCGATATCGCTCCGACCGGTACCGCCACGTCACGAAGCTGCTGCCCGGCGGCGGCTGACCGCGCCGGCATTGCCGGCCACGCCCAACCATCGATACGGCACCACTGGAGGAAGACGCCATGCAAACGGCGGGAGACACGAGCGGCATCGTCCGCACCGACCATGCCGACGCGCCAGGCGTGGTCACGCTGCGCATCAATCGGCCCCACGTCAAGAACGCCCTCGGCCCGGCCGATCTGCAGGCGCTCGACCGGCACCTGCTCGATTGCCAGCTCGACCCGGAAGTCGCCGCGGTCATCGTCACGGGAACCGGGGACGCCTTCTGCGCCGGGGCCGACCTGAAACAGATGAACGCGCGATCGCCCCAGGACCGCGCCCGCGGCGGCGAAACGGCCACCGACCTGATGACCCGCATCGTCACGATGCCGAAGATCGTCATCGCCGCCCTGAACGGCGCCTCGGCGGGGCTGGGCAATCACATCGCCCTGTGCAGCGACCTGTGCATCGCCAAAGAGGGCGCGGCGCTGCACTTCACGGGGGCGATCAAGGGCATTCCCAGCATGCAGATGGGCGCGCTGGTCCTGCCGATGGTAATGGGACTCAAGCGCGCGAAGTCTCTGCTATTGCGTGGCGGCCGCGTGCCGGCGGAGCGGGCCGTGGAGCTTGGCATCTGCAATGAAGTGGTCGAGGCCGGGCGATGGGACGCCGCCCTCGCGGCCCTGGCCGCGGAATTTTCCGGCCGCCACGCGCCCACCCTGGCCCATAACAAGTTCCAGCTCAATCAATTCGCCTACCAGATGATCGGTGCCCTCAAGCTCTCGTCGCTGGCAGGCGCAATGCATTTTGCGGCCAGCGGCGAACTGCAGACGGGACGGGTCGAGTACGGGGCGCAAGCATGACGGGCCGCCGGCTTGCGCAAATCGACGCGCGCAACACGATCCCGCGCCGGCTGGTCGAGCAGGCCGGGCGCCACGGCGCCAAGGCCCTCGTCCGGTTTCCCCGCGAGGGCGAAATGCTGAGCTACCAGGACCTGGTCGCGCACGCAGAGGCCGGCGCCGCCCGGCTGCGGCAGGAATTCGGTCTCCAGGCCGGGGCGGCAGCCGCGCTCTATCTCGGCAACTCCGCCGATTACGTCAAGGCGTGGTTCTCCTGCATGTTCGCCGGCCTGGTCGACGTACCGATCAACCACGAATTCCGCAAGACGACCTTGCTGTTCGGCCTGGCGACGGTCGGCGCCCAGGCCGCCTTCACCGACGGCGAAGGCGTCGCCTGCCTGCTGGATCCCGAGGTACGCGACTATCTGCGCCATATCAAGGTGCTGGTCCTGGCCGGCCGCTACGAATTGCAGGCGGTCCGGCAAGCGCTCGCGGCCGTCGCGCACGCGCCGGCCGTGGTCGAACTCGC
The DNA here is from genome assembly GCF_039541095.1 of Pigmentiphaga soli. Classification (NCBI taxonomy): domain Bacteria; kingdom Pseudomonadati; phylum Pseudomonadota; class Betaproteobacteria; order Burkholderiales; family Alcaligenaceae; genus Pigmentiphaga; species Pigmentiphaga soli. The sequence goes on along the minus strand of NZ_BAABFO010000019.1, from coordinate 48,244 downwards.
CGCGCTGACAGAGCCTGGCCCCGCCGCCTCGCCGTGGACGGCGATCGAGGCGACGGCCCCGGCGCTGATCCGCTTTACCTCCGGCACGACCGGGCCGGCCAAGGGCATCGTGCAAAGCCATCTGCACGTGCTCTCCAAGGCGGCCGTCCACAACGAAGTGCTCGAATATGCCGAGGCCGACGTTCTGTACAGCCCCTTTCCACTGCACCACAACCTCGCGAGCATCAACGGGCTGATCGGCACCCTCCACGCCGGGGGCACCTTCGTCAGCGTCCCCAAGTTCAGCGCCAGCCGCTTCTGGCTGGAGGCGCGGGACAACGGCGCCACGCTGGCGCACCTGCTGCGTGGCGTCGCGCCCCTGGTAGCCGCCCAGCCTCCCGCGGCGTCGGACCGCCAGCACCGCGTCAGGTATCTGTGGGCCGGCCAGCCGAACCGCGCCTTCGAGGAAAGATTCAATACCCGGTTCGTCCAGATCTATGCGCTGGGCGAAGTCGGGGTCATCTCGTACATGCGGGGCGGGCCCGAAGGGACGGCCAGCGCCGGCTATCCCCTGCCGGAGATGGACGTTCGCATCGTCGATGCGCTCGACCGGCCTGTCGCGGCCGGCGTGGTCGGCGAGATCACGGTGCGGCCGCTGGCGCCCCACCGCGTGATGCTGTGCTACCACGAGAACCTGCCAGCCACCGCCCGGGCATTCCGCAACCTGTGGTTCCACACGGGCGACGGCGGCTACCTCGGCGAAGACGGCCAGCTCTATTTCTCCGGCCGCCTCGGAGACACCATCCGCCGGCGCGGCGTGAACATCTCTTCGGAACAGGTCGAATCCGAGCTTCGGCGGCATCCCTCGGTCCGCGATTGCGCGGTGATCGCGGTCCCGTCGGAAACCGGCGAACAGGAAATCCACGCATGCATCCAGTGGGAGTCCGAGCCGGACGACATCGCTGCCGCCTACGAGGATCTGGCGGCGTTCATGAGCGACCGCCTTCCCAAGGTATACGTGCCGCGGTTCCTGGAAACGGTCGACGACCTGCCCCGCACCCATACGGGCAAGGTCCGCAAGGCAGCGCTGCGCGAACGCGCGCGCTTCGGCACCACCTGGGACCGCGAGCGAAGGTCCTGGCTGAACCATAACCCCCACCAATGACCACCCTTTGGCGGATCCGGATCACCGGACCGCCGCGGAGGAGACTCGTGAAAAAGAATGCACTGTTGCGCGGCCTCGCCGCCGCCATCGCCGGCACGGCCTCGATCTCGGGCGCCGCCCTCGCCCAGGCGCCGCAGCCCGCCGCCTACCCGGCCCAGACGGTGCGGATCGTGGTGCCGTTCGCCCCTGGCGGCGCCACCGACTACATCGCCCGGCTCGTCGCCCAGCGCCTGACGCAGCGGCTGGGGCAGTCCTTCGTGGTGGAAAACCGCGCCGGCGCGGGTGGCGTGGTCGGCGCGGAGGCCGCGCTGCGCGCGCCGCCCGACGGCGGCACGATCCTCGTCGCTTCGGCCAGCTACGCGGTGAATCCGGCCTTGATGAAACTTTCCTTCGACCCGATCCGCGACGCCCGGCCGGTGATCAATATGGTCTTCGCGCCCAGCGTGTTCACCGTCACCGCCGGCATGCCGATCAAGACATTGGGCGAACTGGTGGCGTACGCCAAGGCGAATCCGGGCAAGCTGGCCTATGCCACCCAAGGCATGGGCAGCATCACGCACGTGTCGACGGAGTCGTTTCTCAACACCACCGGCGTCCGCATGATCCACGTGCCTTACCGCGGCATGGGGCCGGCCCTGACGGCGATCGCCGCCGGCGAAGTGCAGGTGCTGATCTCCGACCCCGGCGCCGCGCAGCCGGTGGCCGCCACCGGCAAGATCCGGCTGCTTGCGGTGGCCGGCGAACGGCGGCTCGAACAGTTTCCCGACGTGCCGACGGTGGGCGAGGCGGGCTTCCCGCAACTTGCCAACTACGGATCGTGGCAGGGAATGTTCGTGCCCCGCGGCACGCCGCAGGCCATCGTCGAAACGCTGAACCGGCAGGTCAACGATATCCTGCGCTCTGCCGACGTGCAGCAGGAGCTCGGCAAGCGCTTCGCCACGCCGCTGGGCGGTACGCCGGAGGAATTCGCGCAGCGCGTCAGCGCGGACATCGAGCGTTACGGAGCGCTCGTGCGCAAGATGAATATCAAGGCCGAGTAGAAGCCGGCGCCTGATCGTCCGGCCCGCGGCCTGCCATCGCCCTGCCGGCCTATGCCCCAGGCGCCTGGCGCCCGGCGGCCGGGCCGCCCATGATCGCCGCGCGGATCGCATTGGCGTTGTAGCGCATCATGTCGACGTAGGTCGCGGCCGGCCCCGAGGCGCCGGACAGGGCGTCAGAATAGAGAGTGGCATTCACCCGCATGCCGGTCTCGTCCGCGATCTGGCGGATCAGGCGCGGGTTGGTGATGTTCTCCATGAAGATGGCCGCCACTTGTTGCGCCCTGGCCTGCGCGATGAGCGCGGCGACGTCGGCTGCGGTGGGGTCGGCGTCGGTCGAAATGCCTTCCGGGGCAAGGAAGGTGATCCCGTAGGCGCGGCTGAAATAGCCGAACGCGGCATGGGAGGAAATGACGCGGCGGCGGTCCGGCGGAATGGCCCGCATCATCGCGGCGATCTCGTCGTCGAGCGCGCGCAGGCGGGCGAGATAGGCGTTGCCGTTGGATTGGTAGACGCCGCAATCGGCCTGGTCGGCCTCGCACAGGGCCTGGATGATGTTGCCGACGTAGACCTGCGCGTTGCGCGCCGACTGCCAGGCGTGGGGATCGTACTTGCCATGGTGGTGGTGGGCGTGCGGCTCGCTGCCTTGCTGCTGGCCGGCCGGGTGCCCGTGGCCGTCTTGCTGCCCGTGCGCGCCGTGGCCGGCTTCGGCGCCGCCCGCCGCTTCCGCCAGCCCCGCCCTGCCCGCCGCTTCCAGCGGCTCGATGCCGCGCGACACTTCCACCAGGCGGGCCCGCGTGCCGCTGGCCTGCACCAGCCTCGGGATGAACCCTTCGAATTGCAGGCCATTGACCAGCACGACGTCGGCCTCGGCCACGGCGACGGCATCGGCCGGCGTAGGCTCGTACACGTGCGAATCGCCGTCCGGCCCCACCAGCGTGGCGAGCCGGATGTGGTCGCCGCCGACCTGGCGGGCCATGTCGGCGATGATCGAAAAACTGGCTACCACCCGCAGCTCGCGCGCCTGCGCCGGCGCCCACGCGCCCAGCAGCATGGGTAACGTTATAACGTAAAACAGGGCGACGCTTCGCAGGCGGCGGGCCATGGGGTTCTCCTTCAGAGGGTGGGTGTGGCGGCCATGCGGATGCGCGACGTCAGGATGCCGCGGCTTCCGGCCAGCAGGGAAACGAGGTAGACGGCGCCGGCGCACAATATGACCGCCGGCCCCGACGGCAACGCGAAGTGGAAGGACAGCAGCAGCCCGGCGGTGCACGACGCGGCGCCGATCGCGGCCGCCAGCACGCACATGCGGTCCGCGCGAGAAACCCAGAACCGCGCCGCGGCGGCCGGCAGCATCATCAGCCCGACGGACAGCAGCGTGCCGAGCGCCTGGAAGCCGCCCACCAGATTGACGACCGTCAGGCAGAGGAATATGAAGTGCACCGGCGTGCCCAGCCTGGAAACCGAGCGCAGGAACAGCGGGTCCATGCAGTCGGCCACCAGCGCGCGCCAGCACAGGCGCATCGCCAGCAGGGTAACCGCGGCAATGGCGGCGATGACGGCCAGCGCCTCGTCGTCCAGTGCCAGCACCGTGCCGAACAGCACGTGCATCATGTCCACGCTGGAACCCTTGAGCGAAACCAGCAGCACGCCCAGGGCCAGCGAGATGAGATAGAAGGCCGCCATGGAGGCGTCCTCCTTCTGGATCGTCAGGCGCGCCACGACGCCGGAAGCCAGCGCGACCGCCAGGCCCGCGACGAGGCCGCCCGCCATCATCGGCAGGATCTGCACCCCGTACAGCAGATAGCCCAGCGCCGCGCCGGGCAGGATGCCGTGCGACATGGCGTCGCCGGCCAGGCTCATGCGGCGCAGCATCATGAAGACGCCCACCGGACACGCGCTGGCCGCAAGCAGCAGCGACCCGGCCAGCGCCCGCCGCATGAACGCATACTCGACGAAAGGCGCCACGAAGTGGGCATAGGCGCCGGAAGTCAGCATGCCGCCGCCCCGACGGCTTCGACATCGCGATGCGGGGCGCGCGGCGCCGGCTCGCCGCGGCGCACCGGCGCCAGTTGCGTGCGCGAGCCGCCGGCATCGGCGCGTTGGACCAGCGCCAGCACCTGCTGGAAATCGGACGCCACCTCGGCCCCGTGCGAAACCATGACCACCGTGCGGCCTTCGGCATGCCAGCGCGCGATCAGCGCCAGCATGTCGCCCATCGTCTGCCGGTCGACGGCGTTGAACGGCTCGTCGAGCAGGATCAGGCCGGCATCCTGCACGATCGCCCGCGCGAACAGCGCGCGCTGCAACTGGCCGCCGGACAGCGTGTCGATGAGGCTTGCCGCCTGCGCGCTCAACCCGACCGCCTCCAGCGCGCGGCCGACCGCGGCGCGGTCTTGCGGACGATGCCGCCCGAGCAGTCCGCGGCGCGGCCACAGGCCTTGCGCGACCAGGTCGACGACGCGGGCCGGGAAGCTGCGATCGAGCTCCGATTGCTGGGGCAGGTACGCCACCCGGCAATCCGGCTGGCGCAGGCAGGCGCCGCCGAGGGGCCGCAGCACCCCGGCCATGCCTTTCATCAGCGTCGACTTGCCGCAGCCGTTGGCGCCCACGATGGCCACCAGCGCGCCGGCGGCGATGTCGGCGGTCGCGGCATGGATGACCGGCCGGCCGGCATAGCCCAGGGTCAGGTCGCGCAGCGCCAGGCAAATGCCATCCGCGGGCCTATGGTTTTCCGCCATGGGGTATAGTTCGAAATCGGGACGTAACGTTATCACATAACGCAACCATGGATGCAACCGCGACGCAGTTGACCAAGAACCAGGCCCAGGTCCTGCAGGCGCTGTCCGGCGCCGCGGGCCCGGTCAGCGCCTATACGCTGCTGGAAAGGCTGCGCGGCCAGGGCTTTCGCGCGCCGCTGCAGGTCTATCGCGCGCTCGACAAGCTCATCGAATACGGCATGGCCCACCGTATCGAAAGCATGAATGCCTTCGTCGCCTGCGCCCACCCCGACCATGCGCATACCTGCGCCGTATTCGCCATCTGCGACCACTGCGGCCGCACGGAGGAGTTCTTCGACGGCGCGGTCGGCCGCCGCCTCGGCGGCTGGGCCAGGGACCACGCCTTCAAGCTCGACCGCACGTCCATCGAACTGCGCGGCACATGTTCGGACTGCAGGCCCTGACGCGCGCGCGCCGCCCCGCCCTGCTGCTGCTCGGCTGGGCCGCCGCCGGCGCCGCCTGGGCGCATCCGCATGCCTGGATCGACGTGCGCAGCACCGTCGTCGTGTCGCCCGCCGGCATGGTCGCGGCGATCGAAGAGGAATGGCTGTTCGACGAGCTCTATACCACTTACGTGGTGGAAGAAATGGCCGGCGGCCGCGCGCCCACCGCGGAAGTCGCCGCCGGCTTCGCGGGACAGGTCATCGAGAATCTCGGCCCCTACGGCTACTTCACCAAGGTCGCGGCCGATGGCCGGCCGGTCGCCCTCGCGCCGGTCACCCAATACCACAGCGAGATGCGCGGCGACCGCCTCGTGCTCCGCTTCACCGCCAGGCTGGCGCAGCCGGTGGACCCGGCCCGCCACGCGTTCTCGTACGCCATCTACGACCCCACGTATTTCATCGAAATGAAGCACGACGCGAACAGTCCGCCGGCCCTGCGCGGCAGCGAGCCCGGCCGCTGCCGGCTCGACGTCCGCCAGCCCAGGCCCGACCCGCGCGCCGCGGCCCGCGCGTTCGCCATGGACAGAGGGGCGCCGGCCGATGACACGCTGGGCCGGCTGTTCGCCGAGCGGGTCGTCATGGCATGCCGATGACGGGCCATCGCGCGGATACCCGCGCTGCCGACGCATGGTGGCCGTACGGATTATTGGCGGCGGCGGTGGCGGTCCTGGCCGTGCTGTGGCTGCTCCGCTCCGACGCATGGAGCGACACGCTGGCCTGGGTCCAGGCGGCGCAGCGGGACCTGCACCGCCAGCTGGCCTTCGCGATGCGCGCGGCGGCCCGGGAAGGCTCTTCCGCCGCATGGATCTTGGCCGGGCTGGGACTGCTCTACGGGGTCTTCCATGCCGCCGGGCCGGGCCACGGCAAGGCGGTCATCGCGACCTACCTGGGCAGCAGCCGGGTACTCCTGGGCCGCGGCATCCTGCTGTCCACTCTCGCCGCCCTCGTCCAGGGAATCACCGCGATCGTCCTGGTGGAGGCTGCGCGCGGCGTGTTCGGGCTGTCGATGCGGGATACCCAGCACATGGCCGTGCGGCTGGAGAACGCCAGCTTCGCGCTGGTGGCCCTGCTCGGCGCCATGCTGGCGCTGCGCAGCGGGCGCGCCCTGTGGCGGCGGGCGCGCGCCCCGGCCGACGACCGCGGGCTGGACGACGATGCCCCGAATGACGGCGGATCAGGCAGCGGCGGGCCGCATCGCGCCGGACCGGCCAGCGGCGCCGCGCCCATGCCAGGCGGCCAGCTATTCTCCGCCGGCGGCCGCATGCAGCCCTATTGCGCGGACTGCGGCGCGCAGCACGGCCCGTCGCGCCGGCACATCGCCCAGCCGCTGTCGCTGCGCACCGCCGCCGCCGTCGTGCTGTCGATCGGCCTGCGCCCCTGCACCGGCGCCGTGCTGGTGCTGCTGGTCGCATACTCGCTGAACATGCGCCTGGCCGGCATCGCCGCGGTGTTCGCCATGTCGCTGGGCACGGCCGCCACGGTGGGCGCGCTCGCGGCGCTGACGGTGTTCGCACGCGGCGGCGCCTTCCGGCTGCTGCAGGGAATGTCGGGCGGCCACCGCCGCCTGCAGCTGGTCTTCGATGCCATCGGGCTGGGCGGCGGCCTGCTGATCGCATCGATGGGAATCGGGCTGCTGAACCAGGGCCTGCAGGCCCCGGCCCATCCGCTTTTCTGAATCGCCCGGCGGCCCGGCTTCAATCCGCGTCGGCCAAGCTGTGCGTGCTCGGGTGGAACAATTCCTCCGGCGTCACGGCGCGGGCCAGCAAGCCGTCGGCCATCGCATAGCGCAGCAAGGCCTCGATCTCGTGCCGGCTGGCCGCCAGCCCGTAGGCCCACATCCTGTCGCCCAGCACCTCGCGCGTGCGCGCCGCGTCGGCCGCGGCCCACGCCAGCGACACCTGGTTGATGTTCACCTGCGTCAGCGCCTTCAACGCCCCGGCCTTGGCCTGCGCGAAAGCGCGGTACGCCTCTACCGGCAGCCACGGATGCGCCTCGCACAGGCTGCGGCGGATGACCAGCACGTGCATGATGGGGAAGATGCCGGTCTTGCGGAAATAGGCCTGCTCGGCCGCCACGTAGTCCGGGAACAGCCTGCCGACCCGTTGCGGATGCGTGCGCAGCGCCGACGGCACCGGCGGCAGCATCAGGCCGTCGAGCTCGCCGTCCAGCAGCATGCCGTTGAGCGTGCGGTCGGCCGGGATCGGCTGCAGGTCCACGCCCGGCGGCAACCGGATGCGGGTGCGTTCGCCGCGGCTGTCGGGTTTTTCCAGCCCGCCCGTGCGCCAATGCACGCGGGTGGTGTCCAGGCCGCATTCCTCGCGCAGGATGCCGCGCACCCAGACCCCCGCGGTCTGCTGGTACTGCCCCATGCCGATCGTCTTGCCGGCCAGGTCGGCGCCGCCGGCGATGCCGCGGTCCTTGCGAATGTAGATCGAAGAGTGGCGGAACGCCCGCGACAGGAACACAGGGATGGCCACGTAGTCCTGGTCGCCGCGCGCGGCGGCGACCATATAGCTGGACATCGACAGCTCCGCGACGTCGAAGGCCTTGTCGGCCAGCGTGCGGCGGAAGATGTCCTGCGCCTCCCCTGGCAGCGCGACCACATCGCAGCCGGCGATGGGTATCCGGCCGTCGAGCACCGGCTGCGAACGGTCGCTGACGGTGGCCGCCAGCGTCAAGGTCAGCCTGGCCATGGCTTCAGTTCGCCGTCACGTGGGCGCGCCGCACCACGTCGCCCCACTTGGCGCTGTCGGCGGCGACGAAGTCCTGGAACTCCTTGGGCGAGGCGCTGGTCTGCGGCAGCAGGCCGGCCTCGGCCATGGCGGTCTGCACCGTCGGATCGTTCACGGTGCGCACGATGGCCTCGTGCAGCCGCCTTACGATGGGCGCCGGCGTGGCGGACGGCACGAAAATGCCCTGCCACGACGAGGTGACGTTCTTCGGGAAGCCCTGCTCGGCCAGCGTGGGCACGTTGGGCAATTGCGGCAGCCGGGCGCGGGTGGACGATCCCAGCGCCTTGATGCGGCCGCCCTTCAGATGCGTGAGCGCCGTGGCCAGCGCCAGGAACATGAAATCGATGCGCCCGGCGATGAGGTCGGGCATCGGGCCGGCGCCGCCCTTGTAGGGCACGTGCACCAGGTCCAGCCCCTGGCTCAGCGCCAGCTCTTCCACCTGCAGGCGGTTGACGCTGCCCACGCCCGGCGAGGCGAACGTGACCTTGCCCGGGTTCTTCTTGATGTAGGCGATCAGCTCGGTCACGTTGTTGGGCGGGAATTTGTTGCTGGCCACCACCACGCCCGGAATGTCGCACACCATGCTGACCGCCTGGAAATCCGTCAGCGGCTTGAAGGGCATGCTCGAATAGATGTGCTCGTTGACCGCCATCGACCCCACGTTGGTGAGCGCGATGGTGTAGCCGTCGGGCTTGGAGCGCTGCACCTGGCCGAGCCCGACGATGCCGTTGGCGCCGTCGCGATTGTCGACCACGATCTGCTGGCCCAGCACCTCGCCCAGCTTCTGCTGGATGATGCGCGCCGGCACGTCGGTCGCGCCGCCCGGCGCGAACGGCACCACCATCGTGATGGGATGGCTCGGGTAGTCTCCTTCCTGCGCGCCGGCGTGGCCGGGCAGCAAGCCCAGGCCGCCGGTCAAGGCGGCGGGCAGCGCGGCGGCGCCCGCGGCGAGGAGCGTGCGGCGGGTGGGTGACAGGCATTCGTTCTGGCTCATTGTCTTGCTCCGATGGTTTCTGGGATGGATCAGGCGCTGGGGATCGCGTGCAGCACGGGGAACCACGTCCCCAGTACGGTGGGCGGCCAGGGCACTTCCAGCAATTGGTCGAACACGCCGTAGATGAGCAGGGTCATCCCGGCGGCCATGGGCGCGATCACGCGCCATCTCTCGCGGCCCTCCACGTACATCAGGACCGAGACGAAAACCGGCACGGTGGGGATCAGGCCGATCAGCCACATCGAGGCCATGAACCCGGCCAGGTACAGGAAGAAGACGGCGCCGCGCCCGAGCACCTGCCTGCCGGTAAGGTGGGCGATGCTGCTCGCCACGTCCATGTGCCCGGCCGCGGCCGGCACGGCCGGCATGCCGCCCGGCTGCCGCGCCGCCGGCGTGGCCTTGCACAGCTCGGTGAACAGGCTGGCGGCGCAGAAGACCACCGCGCCTGCGCCGACGATCAGCGGGATGATCCTGGCGTACAGGTTCCACGTCAGCGCCTGCGCCAGCATGGCCGCGAACAGGCACAGCAGCACGGCCGGCAGCAGGACGGGAAACGACAGGCGCGGCCGCCCGAACCCGGCCGGCAGCCGGCGCCCGCCGCGCTGGCGGATCCCGGCCAGCAGCGGCCGCAGCAGGGTCAGCGCCGACAGCGCGAACATGAGCACGACCACCGGCCGCGTCAGCCAGGCCAATTCGTAGCGCTGGATCGAGATGAACATGTAGCGCTCCAGCACCGAGCCGAGGATGAAGCCCAGCACCAGCGGCGGCCGCGGCCACTTGAAATGCTTGAAAGCCCAGCCCAGCACGCCGAAGGCGAGCAGCGAGTAGAGGTCGCCCCATTCGCGCTTGCCCTCGAAGGCGCCGATGAAGATCAGGCACAGCACCACCGGCAGGATCAGCGTGTGGCGCAGCGTCGCCAGCCGGGCGAAATGGCCGCTCAGCAGGAAGCACAGCCCCGAGCCCAGCAGGTTCGCCACCGCGATGCTCCACACCATCGAATAGCTGATGGCGAGGTTCTTGGACAACATGTCGGGCCCCGGCACCAGCCCGTGCATCAGGAAGGCGCCCAGCAGGATCGCCATGCCCGGGCTCGACGGCACGCCGAACACGATGGTCGGGATCAGCGCCCCGCCCTCGCGCGAATTGGTGGCGCTTTCGGCGGCGATCACGCCGCGCACGTCGCCGCGTCCGAAGGTGTCGCGCGCGCCTTTCTCGGTGCGCAGGGCATGGCCGTAGGAGATCCAGTCGATCACCGCGGCGCCGATGCCCGGCACCGCGCCCAGCGCCGCGCCGATGCCCGAGCAGCGCAGCACCAGGAACCAGTTCCTGAAGCAGTCGCGCACGCCGTGCGACAGGCCGCCTTCGCGGGCGCGCTCGGGCCTGGCGTTCCTGGAGATCGTCGAGCGGCCGACCATCAGGTCGCACAGCTCGGGCAGGGCGAAGATGCCCAGCGTCAGCGGCACCAGGGGCAGGCCGTCCATCAGGTAGACGCTGTCCAGGGTCCAGCGCAGCGTGCCGGTCTGCGGGTCGCCGCCGATCATCGCCAGCATCATGCCGAAGCAGGCGGCGGTCAGCCCGCGCAGCGGCGTGTTGCCCGACAGGGTGGCGACCATCGACAGGCCGAACACGGCCAGCGACAGCAGTTCGGGCGCGCCGATGTGCAGCATCAGCGGCCGTACCAGCGGCAGCATCGCGCCCAGCACCAGGGCGCCGAACAGTCCGCCGATCATGGCCGACATGTAGGAGGCGCCGAGCGCGCGGCCGCCTTCGCCGCGCTGGGTCATCGGATAGCCGTCGAGCGCGGTGGCCGCCGAGGCGGCATGGCCGGGCGCGCCCAGCACGATGGCCGAGATCGGGTCGGCGGTCGTGGTGGTCGCGGCAAAGCCCAGCAGCATCGCCATCGCCGTGGGCGGATCCATGTTGTAGGTGAAGGGCAGCAGCAGCGCCGTGCCGGCCACGCCGCCGATGCCCGGCAGAATGCCCAGCGCCAGGCCCATGCATACGCCGGCGAACAGGATCAGCAGACGGTGGGGATCGGAAACGAGCAGGAATGCCTGTCCCACCGCATCCAAGACATGTGCGTCCATCGGGTCTGCCTATGTTGGTGCTGCGGGGCTGCCCGGGGCGGCAGCCCGCGCGGGGGCCGGTCAGGCCTAGCGGGTATTGAGGATCTTGCGCAGCCGCTCGACCACGGCGGGCGAGGTCTTGTAGGCCTCTTTGAGGATGCCGAGCACTTCGTCGCCGTCGAGCGGGATCACGTCCAGCTTGAGCTTGGCCTCTTCGGCGATGAAGTCCTTGTCCTTCATCACGGCGTCGAAGGCCTTGCGCATGGCCGCCACGCGGTCCGGCGGCGTGTTCGGCGGCATGAAGAACGGCCGACCGATGGTCAGGCGCACGAACATCAGCTTGAGCGCGTCGCGGTCTTCGGGCGTCTTGGCGTAGTCCAGCGCCAGCGGCACGTCGGGCAGGTCGGGGTTCTTCTTCAGGCCCCACTGGATGATGGGCTTGACGGTGCCGTTCTTGAGCCAGTCGGAGTTCAGCAGCTTGAGCGTCACCCAGCCGCTGGCGCCCACGCCTTGCACCTCGCCGCGCTCCATCGCGGCATGCACCGCCGGCGTGCTCTCGTAGCCGCTGACGACCTTGAACCTGGTGCCGAGCACGGCGTTGGACAGGGTCGGGAAGTCGTACTGCGTGACGCCCGGCGCCTGGGCGCCCACCAGCAGCCGGGTCTTGAAGACCTCGTCGAAGCTTTGCACCGGCGCCGTGTGCCAGACGTAGCCGACGTGGGTCTCCTGGTTGGTGGTACCCAGCCAGTTGATCTTCAGCGGGTCGAAGCGGGCCACGCTGGGGGTGAACAGCGTGGCGGTCGGGATCCCGCCGAACGACGCGCCGATCACCGTGCCGTCGAACGGGCCGGCGTTGCACAGCGTGTTGGTCATCGAGATGCTGCCGGAGCCGGGCTGGTTCTGCACGATGAAGGTCGGGTGCCCGGGCAGGTACTTGCCCATGTACTTGGCGACCGCGCGGGCATTGAGGTCATAGCCCGATCCCGGCGCCACGCCCACCACGACGCGCACGGTCTTGCCCTTGTAGAAGTCCTCCACGGCGTCGGCGCGCGCCTGCAGGTGCGCGCAGGCCAGCATGGCCAGGGCGGCCAGGCCCATTCGTTTCATTTTCATTGTCTCCTCGCGGAATCGTTGTCGTTGCCGCTTCGGCGGCTCACTCGTCGGCGATCGTGTTGCGCAGGGTGCCGATGCCTTCGATCTCCACCTCGACCACGTCGCCCGCCTTCATCCATACCGGCGGCTCGCGGAAGGCGCCGACCCCGCCGGTGGTGCCGGTGATGATCACGTCGCCCGGTTCGAGCTGCGTGAAGGTGGAGCAGTATTCGATCAGCGCCGGCACGTCGAAGATCAGGTCGTCGAAGGTGGCGTGCTGCATTTCCTGGCCGTTGAGCCGCGTGCGGATGGCTCGGCGGCCGAGGTCGCCGAGTTCGTCGGGCGTGGCCAGCCAGGGACCGAAGCCGCCGGTGGCGGGGAAGTTCTTGCCGGGCGTGTACTGGATGGTGTGGCGCTGCCAGTCGCGGATCGAGCCGTCGTTGTAGCAGGCGTAGCCGGCCACCACCGACAGCGCATCGGCGCGCGCCACGTGGCGGCAGGTCTTGCCGATGACGACCGCCAGCTCGCCCTCGTAATCGAACTTTTCCGACACGCGCGGGCGGATCATCGGCTGGCCGTGGCCGACCTGGGTGTTGGCGAAGCGGGTGAAGATAGACGGCTTGGCCGGCAGTTCGCGGCCGGTCTCCAGCACGTGGCTGCGGTAGTTCAGGCCCACGCACAGGATCTTGTCGGGCGACGGGATCACCGGCAGGTACTTGATCTCGCTTTCCGCGTAGACGGTGCTGCCGGTGGCGCCGGCCAGGCGGCCGGCGGCGATCGCCTCGCGCAGGGTCGGCGCGACGGCCGACAGGTCGACGATGCCTTGGTCGGTGGCCTTGCCCCAGCCGGGACGGCCATCGGGCGTGACGAAGCTCAGAAAACGCATGGGGATGCTCTCCTTGTGATCCCGGGGGGGACGAGGCGGGGCCGGGCGCGCCCGGCCGGCCGCGTCTCGACTCAATCAATAGTGTTCGGGCACCAGTTCTTTCATCTTCGAGAACAGGCCGGCCTGGCCTTCGAAGCCGAAGCCTTCCCAGTGTCCGATCGTGAGATGGCCGTCGACGACTTCCAGCCCGTCGGCATAGCCCGACAGCACGCCGAAGACGTCGGGATAGGCCTCGCAGGCGCCGAAGCCGAAGGCGGCCGAGGCGTTCAGCGAGATCTGGTTGCCGCCGTGCGGGATCATGGACGCGGGCGACCAGCCGAAGCCGGCGAGCATCCCGATGATGTTGGCCGCTTCGTGGATGCCGTAGGCGTGGGGGATGTCCCACTGCAGCAGGTCGGTGCCGGGGCGCATGCCGCCGTAGCGGGCCAGGTTGCGCAGCTCTTCGAGCGAGAACTGGTTCTCGCCGGTGGCCACCGGATTGCCGTACATGGCGATGAATTCGGCATTGCCCTGGTAGTCGTTGGGATGGGTGGGCTCTTCGAACCAGCGCAGCCCGTAGCCCTTGAGCGCGTTGGCGAATTCCGGCCGGCGCTCGGGGCCGATGCCGGAATTGGCGTCGACCGCCAGGCGCTTCGGGTCGCCCACCACCGCCAGGGCGGCGTCGACCCGCTTCAGGTCTTCGGCCAGCGGCAGGCCGCCGACCTTGATCTTGACCGTGCGATAGCCCATGTCGAGGTATTTCTTCACCTCGTCGCGCAGGGCGTCGGGGCCCTTGCCGGGGCTGTACCAGCCGCCGCCCACATAGCACTCCACCTTGCCGGCCAGCCTGCCGCCGTTGTACCTGTCGGCGATCAGCTTGTAGGCGGGCGCCTGCGCCAGCTTGGCGACCGCGTCCCACACCGCGCATTCGATGGTGCCCACGGCGGTGGCGCGCTCGCCGTCGCCGCCCAGCTTCTCGCCCTTCTTCAAGGCCTGCAGCGTGGCGGCCGGGTCGAAATGGCGCGGATCGATATTGAGCTCGTCCTCCTTCATCTGCAGCAGCTTGGGGATGAAGCGCTCGTTCAGCTGGTGGGTGGGCGGCTGGAAACCGGTGGCGCTATAGGAAAAGCCGATGACCGGCCTGCCGCCACGGACCACGTCGGTAATGGCGGCCAGCACCGTGGCCGCCGAATTCACCCGCGAACCGCGCGCGTTGAACATGCTGGTTTCGACCCGCACGGTCTTGGCGCGGACTTCGACGATCCTCATCGTTGGTTTCCTCCTTGGAATTCTTGCTTTGCAACGCGCTCGAATGCCGAAAATTAAAACACAAAAATTCTTCTACATCTACTTTATGTATAAAAATAGTGCGATCCGAACAGCATGTACAATCCTAAGGACATATGCCTTGCGGAGCCTGACGCAGTGAAGTCCCTGGATGAAGCGCCGATCGAAGACCAGCCGAATGCGGGCGATACCATCACCATGCGGCTGTACAGCCGCCTGCGGCAGGACATCATCGAAGGAACGCTGCCGCCGGGCATGAAGCTGAAGATCGAAGACATGAGCCGCAGCTACGAGGCCGGCACCAGCCCCGTGCGCGAGGCGCTGAACCTGCTGACCTCGTTCGGCCTGGTCGAGCGGCTGCACAACCGCGGCTTCCGGGTCAAGCCGATCAGCGCCGCGGAATTCGCCGATCTGCTGCGGGTGCGCTGCTGGCTGGAGGAACGCGCGCTGCGCGAGGCCATCGCCCACGGCGACGAACAATGGGAAGAGAACATCGCGCTTGCGCTATTCCGCGTGAACCGCGCCGCCAAGGCGCGCGTGGCATCCGGCGAGCCGCGCGACGCGGCGTGGGAACGGCGCCACCGGGACTTCCACATGGCGCTGCTGGCCGGCTGCGGTTCGCCCATGCTGCTGGACTATTGCGGCCAGCTTTTCGACCAGACCATCCGCTACCGGCAGATCGCGGGGGCGCTCAGCATGCCGGTGCGCGACAGCGAAGCCGAGCATGCCGAGATCGTGGAGGCCACCCTGGCCCGCAAGGCCGACCAGGCCGTCGAGCTGCTGATGACGCACTACCGCACCACGGGCAAGTACCTGTTGGGGCGCCTGTTCGCCGATGCCGGCGAGGGGGGACCGCTCCGATATGCTCAGCCGAACTAAGCTTATCAATAACAATACGTTGATGTTTTATCGATAAAAGCATAACTTTCGGGGCTACGGCGGGGCCGGCGACACGGCCCTTTTCCTGACCAGATCGCTGTGTGCCCCATGCCCATCCGCTTTCCACGAATCCTCACGGCCCTCGCCCTTTCGCTTGCGGCGGCGGCACCGGCCTTCGCCGCCGAGCCGATCAACATCGGCTTCTTCTCGCACCTGTCCGGCAACTTCGCCGAGTACGGCGCCAGCTTCAAGAACGCCGTCGAGCTCTATCTCGACAAGCTCAACGCCGACGGCGGCATCGAAGGCCGCCCCGTCAGGCTGATCGTCGAAGACGACCGCAATTCGCCGCAGGAAGCCGCCACGGTCGCGCGCAAGATCGCCGCCACGCCGGGCGTGGTGCTGGCCATCGGCTCCTGGTCGACCACCGCCTCGATGGCGGCCGCGCCGATCTTCAAGGAAGCCAGGATCCCGCAGATCAGCCCGACCTCGTCGCATCCGGACTTCAGCCGCCAGAGCCCCTACCAGTTCCGCCAGAACAACACCGACGACGTGCTCGCGCAGTACAACGCCGACACCATCCACAAGAAGCTCAAGGCCAACCGCATCGTCATCCCGTATTCGCAGGACGACTGGGGCGTGTTCACCGTCAAGGCCACCTCGGCCGCGATCGAGAAGGACGGCGGCAAGGTGCTGCTGACCGAGGCGGTGATCCCGGGCGCGAAGGACTTCCGCCCGCTCATCAGCAAGATCAAGGCGGCCAGGCCCGACGGCGTATTCCTGGCGCTGCCCTACCAGGAAGCCTCGATCTTCATCCGCCAGCTGCGCCAGGCCGGCGTCGACATCCCGGCCGGCGGCGGCATTCCGCTGACCTCGCCGAAGTTCATCGAACTGGCCGGCAAGGCCGCCGAGGGCGTGGTGGTGCACAGCATCTTCTTCCCCGGCGATCCGTCGAAGAAGGCCTTCGTCGACGCCTACCGCGCCAAGTACGGCAAGCAGCCCGACCAGTTCGCCGCGCTGGCCTATGACGCCGCCGGCGTGGGCGCGGCCGCGATCCGCCGCGTGGTGCAGTCGGGCAAGCCGCTGACCGGCCAGGCGGTGCGCGACGAGCTGGCCAACGGCCCGGCCTACCAGGGCGTGACCGGCGTCTCGAAGTTCGAGAACGGCAACGTGAAGAAGGATCCGACCTTCCTGGTGGTGCGCGACGGCACTTTTGAATTGTTGAGGTAGCCCTCCTACGCGCTTCGCGCGCCCCCCAGGGGACGACGCTGGCGGCCCGGCAGAGCCGGAGCCGCGGCGTCCTGGGTTGGCGGCATCGGCTGGCCTGCTCTATGGAGCATGGCTGGCGTTTCTGTTTTACGAACGGCTTGCCATGCTTGAACTCTTTGCCAGCCAGATCCTCAACGGCCTGGCCATCGGCCAGGTCTATGCGCTGATCGCGCTGGGTTTCTCGCTGGTCTTCGGCGTCTCGAACGTCATCAATTTCGCGCAGGGCGCGCTGTTCATGCTGGGCGCGTTCATCGCCTTCAGCGGGGTCACGGCGCTGCACCTGCCGCTGCCGGCGGCGGCGCTGCTGTCGATCGCGGCGGTCACGCTGCTGGGGGTGCTGCTCGAGCGGGTGGCGCTGCGGCCGCTGGAGAACGCGCCCTATGTCGCGCCGGTGCTGTCCACGCTGGCCATCAGCCTGATCGTCGACCAGCTGGCCGAGATCATCTGGTCTCCCGAAGGGCAGTCTTTCCCGGTGCCGTTCGAGGAAGCCACCTATTTCTTCGGCGAGGCCTACATCACCAGCACCGACCTGCTGATCTTCGGCTTCGGCGCGGTCGCCACGATCGCGCTCACGCTGTTCCTGTCGCGCTCCTGGCTCGGCCGCACGCTGCGCGCCACCGCCCAGGACCGCGACGCGGCCGCGCAGCTGGGCGTGCGCACCACCGGCGTCAGGCAGCTCGCCTTCGGGCTGGCCGGGGCGCTGGGCGCGCTCAGCGGCATCCTGGTGGCGCTGTATTTCCAGAGCGTGTTCCCGCAGATGGGCCTGCCCTACGGGCTCAAGGGCTTTTCCGCGGCGCTGCTGGGCGGGCTCACCAGCACGCCGGGCGCGGTGCTGGGCGGCCTGCTGCTGGGCGTGGTGGAAACGCTGGCCAGCGCCTATGTGGGCGAAGGCTTCCGCGATCTGGTCGCCTTCACGCTGGTGCTGGTATTCCTGGTGTTCCGGCCGCAAGGGCTGCTGGGCGACCGGCGGCTGGACGCGCTCGGCGGCGCGAGCGGCGCCGCCGGGGCGATGCCGAGCACCAGCGTGCTGGCGTCGGCCTCCAGCCAGCGCGGCGCGGTGCGCGCGCTCGAATTGCCGCCATGGGGCTTCCTGGCCGCCGGCGCCGCGCTCGCGCTGCTGCCGCTGATCTCGCACAGCGCCTATCTGCTGCAGGCCGTGGCCTACGCGATGATCTTCGCGCTGCTGGCGGCCAGCGTCACGCTGGTTTCCGGTTCGCTCGGCATTCTTTCGATCGGCCACATGGCCTTCTACGGCGTGGGCGCCTATGCGGTCGGCATCCTGGCGCGCAACCATGGCTGGCCGGCCGAGGCCGCGCTGCTCGGCGCCGCCGCGGTGACCGCGGCCGTGGCCGCCGTGGCGGCGCTGCCGCTGCTCAGGCTCAGCGGCCATACGGCGGCGCTGGGCACGCTGGCGGTCGGGCAGATCGGCTATCTGGTCTTCATGACCTGGCTCGACGTTACCCGCGGGCCGATGGGCTTCATCGACATCCCCGCGCCCCGCCTGGCGCTGCTGGGCGGGCTTGCGCTGTCCGGCCTGGCGCAGAAATTCTGGCTGATCGCCGCCGTGGCGGCGGCCGCGCTGGCGCTGGCGCAGCGGCTGCTCGGCTCGGGCATCGGCCGGGCCTGGCGCGGCATCCGCGAAGACCGGCTCGCGGCCCACGCGGCCGGGCTGCCGGTGCGGCGCTACATCCTGCTGGGCTTCGCGCTGTCGGGCCTGCTGGCCGGCACGGCCGGCGGCCTGTTCGCCTACGTGCAGGGCGTGGTGAGCCCGGAAAGTTTCACCGTCGGCGCGTCGATACTGCTGTTGACCATCGCGGTGCTCGGCGGCCTCGGCAACCTGAGCGGCGCGGCGCTGGCGGGCTTCGCGCTCACGCTGCTGCCCGAACTGCTGCGCCCGTTCGCCGAGTGGCGCATGATCGCCTACGGCGCGGCGCTGCTCGTCATGCTGCGCCTGCGTCCGCACGGCCTGCTGGGAGCCCGCTAGCCATGGCCGCTGCCGCGCATACCCACGACCCCGGCCTGCGGGTGGACGCCCTGAGCCGCCATTTCAGCGGCGTGAAGGCGGTCGACGACGTCAGCTTTCGCCTGGCGCCGGGCGAGACCGTCGCGCTGGTCGGCCCCAACGGCGCCGGCAAGTCCACGCTGATCCAGCTGCTGAGCGGCATCGAACGGCCCACCGCGGGCCGTGTCCTGCTGGGCGGCCGCCGCATCGACGGCCTGGCGCCCGAGCGCATCGCCCGGCTCGGCCTGGGCCGCAGCTTCCAGACCTCGCGCGTGTTCCCCGCCCTGACCGTATGGGACAGCGTGCTGCTGGGCACCCAGGCCGGGCTGCTGCGCGGCCGCCACGGCCGCCTGGTGACCGCGGCCGCCGAAGTGGCCGGCGAACTGTTCGGCCTGCCGGGCTGGCGCCGCCGCCGCGCCGAGGCCGAGGCGCTGGCCGAAGCCGCGCTCAAGCGCTTCGGCGACCGGCTCTGGCCGCGGCGCGGCCAGCCGGCCTTCAGCCTCTCGTACGCCAACCGCCGGCGGCTGGAGATCGCGCGCGTGCTGGCCGCGCAGCCGCGCTTCGTGCTGCTGGACGAACCGGCGGCCGGCATGAACCCGAGCGAGACGGCCGAACTGGCCGAGCTGCTGCTCGCGCTGCGGGCCGAGCAGCCGGCGCTGGGCCTGCTGGTGGTGGAGCACAAGCTGTCGCTAGTGCGCCGCATCGCCGACCGCGTAATCGTGCTAAACCAGGGTCGCGTGCTCGCCACCGGCACGCCGGCCGAGGCGCTGGACCATCCCGAAGTGGTCGAGGCCTATCTGGGCCGCTCCCGCGCCCGCCCCGTCGAATCGGATGCCCACCATGGCTGAGCCGCCCCTGCTCCAGGTCGATGCGATCGACGCCCACTACGGCGCCGTGCAGGCGCTCTATGGCGTGAGCCTGGCGGTCCGCGCCGGCGAGGTGGTGTCGGTGCTGGGCGGCAACGCCTCGGGCAAGTCCACCACGCTGAAATCGGTGCTCGGCCTGGTCCGGCCCACGCGCGGCCGCATCCTGCTCGACGGCCACGAGATCCAGGGCCGCGCGCCGGCCGACGTGATCGGCCGCGGCGTGGCCAGCGTGCCCGAGGGCCGGCGCGTGTTTCCCGAAATGTCGGTGCACGAGAACCTGCTGCTCGGCGCCTATCCGCGCCGCCACGAAAAAGCCGCCATCGCGCGCGACCTGGAAGACGTCTTCGCCGCCTTCCCGCGCCTGGCCGAACGCCGCCGCCAGCCGGCCGGCACGCTGTCCGGCGGCGAGCAGCAGATGCTGGCGCTCGGCCGCGCCTGGCTGCGGCGCGCGCGCCTGGTGTGCATCGACGAACCCTCGATGGGCCTGTCGCCGCGCTTCGTCGACGCCGTCTACGAAGTGCTGTTCCGCTGGAAGGCCGAGGGCCAGACCATCCTGCTGGTCGAACAGAACGCGCGCATCGCGCTCGAACTGGCCGACCGCGCCTACGTGCTGCAGCACGGCCACGTGGTGCTCGAAGGCGGCGCCGCCGACCTCGCGGCCGACCCGGCGGTACAGAAAGCCTACCTCGGCGCCGCCTGAACCCGAACCCTTGTCATTGAAGAACATGCCTGCCGACGACCTGATGCCCCATACCCTGGAAACCGACGTACTGGTGATCGGCGCCGGCGGCGCCGGCATGGCCGCGGCGATCGCCGCCGCCGAGGCCGGCCGCCAGGTGCTGCTGGCCGACCGCAGCCTGATCGGCCGCGGCGGCGCGACCATCATGGCCCAGATGACCGTGGCGGCCGCGCTCGGCGAACAGGTGCCCGATCACTGGACCCACCACCTGCGCGACACGCTGGCGGCCGGCCGCGGGCTGTGCAGCGAGCCGCTGGCGCGCCTGGTGTGCGAGGAAGGCGTCGAGGCGATCCGCCAGCTCGACCGCTGGGGCGTGGGCTGGGCCCGCGCCGACGGCCACCTCACCCAGGCGCAGGCGCCCGGCCACGACCGGCCGCGCTGCGTCTACGTCGACTACCTCAACACCGGCCCCGCGGTGGCCAAGACGCTGCGCGCGCAGACCGCGCATACGCCCGGCGTGCGCCGCGTGGGCGACCTGCTGGTCACCGAGCTGCTGCTCGACGCCGGCCGCGCGGTGGGCGCCGTCGCGCTGCACCTGGGCACCGGCCAGCCGGTGCTGGTGCGCGCCGGCGCCACCATCATCGCCACCGGCGGGCTGACGCGGCTGTACCGGCGCAACAGCGCCTCGTTCAACATGGGCGGCGACGGCTTCGCGCTCGCGCTGCGCGCCGGCGCCCGGCTGCTCGACATGGAATTCGTGCAGTTCTTCCCCATCGGCCACCTGGCGCCCCGGCTGGTGGGCTTCGACCCGATCATGTGGGATCCCTTCCGCTACAAGCTGGGCGGACGGCTGCTCAACCGCGACGGCGAGGAGTTCGTCGGGCGCTACGGCAACGCCACCGAAGACGGCCGCTACACCACCACGCGCGACGCCGCCACCTACGCCATCTTGAAGGAAGTGGAAGCCGGCCGCGGCTCGCCCGCCGGCGGCGCCTACCTGAGTTTCCGCCACGTGCCCGAGGCGACGCTGCGCGCCGCGTTCGGCCCCATCATCCAGCGGCTCGCCGCCGCCGGCATCGACCTCACGCAGCAGATGATCGAAGTGGCCCCCATCGCCCACTACCACATGGGCGGCATCCGGGTCGACACCCGCCTGGCCACCGACGTGCCCGGCCTCTACGCGGCCGGCGAGGCCGTCGGCGGCGCCAACGGCGCCAACCGGCTGTCGGGCAATGCGATCACCGAGGCCGTGGCCTTCGGGCTGCGCGCCGGCCGCCAGGCGGCCGAAGAAGCCGGCCATGCCGCCCCGCCATCCGCCGCCGCGCTGCGCGCATTGGCCGCGCCGGCGCTGGCGCGGCTCGCCGCCGGCGACGAGGCGGCCCGGCCGCCCCACTACGCCGCGCTGATCGAAGAACTGCAGGCCGTGATGCAGCAGCACGTGGGCCCCTTCCGCACCGACGCCGGCCTGCGCCAGGCGCTCGCCGCCATCGAGGCGCTGCGCGCGCGCGCCGGCACCGCGCTGCCCCCCCTCGCCCCCCAGGACCCGCGCTGCCTGGACGCGCTGGACCTGCGCAACATGCTGCTGGTGGCCGAAGCCGTGGCCCGCAGCGCGCTGGCGCGCACCGAAAGCCGCGGCGCCCACCAGCGCGAAGACCATCCCGCGCAGGACGAGGCCTGGACGCTCAACCAGACCATCGCCTGGCGCGACGGCCGCTGGACGCTGGCCACCCAGCCCGTCGAGCGCCTGCCCCACATGCCTACGCCCGAGGAGTTCAACGCATGACAACCTCTTCCGACGCGCGCACCATCCGGCTCAAAGTGCATCGCGGCGGCGCCGGCGAAGCGCCGGCCGTCGACGAATACGCACTTCCCGCAGGCGCGGCCGATTCGCTGCTCGACGGCCTGCGCTGGGTGCGCGCCCATCTGGACGGCAGCCTGGCCTTCCGCCACGCCTGCGTCAACGCCAACGCATGCAAGGAATGCATGATGAAGCTCGACGGCAAGACGGTCTACGCCTGTATGGCCAAGCTCGAGCCCGGCCGCACCTACGACGTGGCGCCGCTGCCCAACAAGCCGCTGGTGCGCGACCTGGTGACCGAGATCGCACCGCCCAAGGAGCGGCTGTTCCCCGGCGAGGACGCCGCCGATGACGACTGAGGCGCCCGACGCCGCCGGCGGCCGGCTGCGCATCCTTTCTTCGGCCCACCTGGCGCAGGGACCGCACGCCGGGCTGTCCGAGCTCGAGTTCGGCCTCATCATCGCCCACAACGCCTTCAGCCGCTGGGTCATGCGCTGCATGACCGCCGCCGGCCAGCCCGACCTGGCCTTCACCGACATCCTGGTGCTGCACCACGTGCACCACCGCGAACGGGGCAAAAAGCTGGCCGACATCTGCTTCACCCTCAACTACGAAGACACGCACGTCATCAACTACGCGCTGAAAAAGCTCGCCGGCCTGGGCCTGGTGCAGGGCGAGAAAGCCGGCAAGGAAGTCTTCTACGCCACCACCGCCGAAGGCGCCGCGCTGATCGACCGATTCCGCGCCGTGCGCGACCGCTGCCTGCTCGCCAGCGTGGAAGGCGAGCTCACCGACGGCGAGGCGCTGTCCGACGTGGCGCGCCGCCTTCGCATGCTGTCGGGCCTCTACGACCAGGCCGCCCGCGCGGCCTCATCCCTATGACGACCACCTCCTGCGCACCGCACGCCGCGGCCCCCGGCCGCTGGGAATTCTGGATCGACCGCGGCGGCACCTTCACCGACGTGATCGGCCGCCGCCCCGACGGCACGCTGGTCACTGCCAAGCTGCTGTCCGAAAACCCGGGCCACTACGAAGACGCCGCGGTGGAAGCCATCCGCCGCCTGCTCGGCCTGCGGCCCGGCGAACCCGTGCCGTCCGAGCGGATCGCCGTGGTGCGGATGGGCACCACGGTGGCCACCAATGCGCTGCTGGAACGCAAGGGCGAACGCGTGCTGCTGGCGGTGACGCGAGGCTTTCGCGACGCGCTGCGCATCGCCTACCAGAACCGCCCGCGCCTGTTCGACCGCGAGATCGTGCTGCCGGAGCAGCTCGCCAGCCGCGTGGTGGAGATCGACGAACGGCTCGGCGCCGACGGCGGCGTGGTGGCGCCGCTCGACGAGGCCCAGGCGCGCGCCGCGCTGGCCGAAGGCCGCGCGCAAGGCTATGCCGCCGTGGCGATCGCGCTGATGCACGGCTACCGCAATCCGGCGCACGAAGAACGGGTGGCGGCCATCGCCCGCGAGCTGGGCTATGCGCAGATCTCGGTCTCGCACCGGGTCTCGCCGCTGATCCGCTTCGTGGCGCGCGGCGACACCACGGTGGTCGATGCCTACCTGTCTCCCGTGCTGCGCCGCTACGTCGATCGCGTGGCCGCCGCGCTGCCCGGCGTGCGGCTGCAGTTCATGCAATCCAGCGGCGGGCTCACCGACGCCCATGCCTTCCAGGGCAAGGACTCGGTGCTGTCCGGCCCGGCCGGCGGCATCGTGGGCATGGCCGGGGTTTCGGCCGCGGCCGGCTACGACCGGGTGATCGGCTTCGACATGGGGGGCACCTCCACCGACGTGTCGCACTACGCCGGCGACTACGAACGCGCCTTCGACACCCTGGTGGCCGGCGTGCGCCTGCGCGCGCCGATGATGAGCATCCATACCGTGGCCGCGGGCGGCGGCTCGATCCTGCGCTTCGACGGCGCGCGCCTGCGCGTGGGGCCCGAGTCGGCCGGCGCCGACCCGGGCCCGGCCTGCTATCGCCGCGGCGGCCCGCTGACGGTGACCGACGCCAACGTGATGCTGGGCCGGATCCAGCCCGCGCATTTCCCGGCCGTGTTCGGCCCGGGCGGCGACCAGCCGCTCGACGCGCAGGTGGTGCGCGAACGCTTTGCCGCGCTCGCGGCCGAGGTCGGCCAGGCCACCGGCAAGCCGACCACGCCCGAGGCGCTGGCCCACGGCTTCCTGGAGATCGCGGTGGCCAACATGGCCAACGCGATCAAGCGCATCTCGGTGCAGCGCGGCTACGACGTGACCCGCTACACGCTCACCACCTTCGGCGGCGCCGGCGGCCAGCATGCCTGCGCCGTGGCCGACGCGCTGGCCATGCCGCGCGTGCTGGTGCATCCGCTGGCCGGCGTGCTGTCGGCCTACGGCATGGGCCTGGCCGCTTCCACCGCGGTGCGCGAACGTTCGGTGGAGCGGCGCTTCGACGCCGCCGGCCAGGCCGAGGCCCGGCGCGTGCTCGACGAACTGGGCGCGGCGGCGCGCGCCGAACTCCAGGCCCAGGGCAGCGCGCCGCAGGCCATCGAAGTGACCGAGCGGCTCTACCTGCGCTACGAGGGCACCGACACCGCCCTGCCCGTCGCGGCGGGCGACCCGGCCGCCATGTTCGCCGCCTTCGAAAGCGCCTACCGCCAGCGCTTCTCGTTCCTGATGCCCGACCGCGCGCTGGTGATCGATTCCGCCGTGGCCGAGGCCACTGCCGGCAACGGCCGCGAAAGCGCCGCCGGCCGTTTCGCGCGCCCGCCGCGGCCCGCGGGCCGGCGTCTGGCGCCGGCGGCCACGGCAGCCATCCACAGCGGCGGCCAGTGGGTCGACGCGCCGCTCTACGCCGCCGGGCAGCTGTACGCCGGCGACACGATCGACGGCCCTGCCATCATCTCCGACGCCAACGCCACCACCGTGGTGGACCCGGGCTGGCGCGCCGGCGTCACCGCGGCCGGCGACCTCGTGCTCGAACGCCACCTGCCGCGCCCGCAGCAGCGCGCGGTCGGCACCGAGGCCGACCCGGTGATGCTCGAGATCTTCAACAACCTGTTCATGTCGATCGCCGAGCAGATGGGCTGGCGGCTGCAGAACACGGCCCACTCGGTCAACATCAAGGAGCGGCTGGACTTCTCCTGCGCCATCTTCGACGCTGGCGGCGAACTGGTGGCCAACGCGCCGCACATCCCCGTGCACCTCGGCTCCATGGGCGCCAGCGTGCAGGCCGTCATCGCCGCGCACGGCAGCCGCATGCGGCCCGGGCAGGTCTACGTGCTCAACGATCCCTACGCCGGCGGCACCCACCTGCCCGACGTCACGGTCGTCACGCCGGTGTTCGACCAGGCCGGCGCCAGCGTGCTGTTCTACGTGGGTTCGCGCGGACACCACGCCGACATCGGCGGCCTCACGCCCGGCTCGATGCCGCCGGATTCGCGCACCATCGACGACGAGGGCGTGCTGATCACCGACTTCCTGCTGGTGGAGGACGGCAAGCTGCGCGAAGATGCGCTGCGCGCCCTGCTGGGCGGCGCCCGGCTGCCGGCGCGCAACATCGAGCAGAACATCGCCGACCTGCGCGCCCAGATCGCCGCCAACGAAAAAGGCCGCGAAGAAATGCTGGCCATGGTGCGCTACTTCGGGCTCGACGTGGTGCAGGCCTATATGCGCCACGTGCAGGACAACGCCGAGGAATCGGTGCGCCGCGCCATCGGCCGGCTGCGCGACGGACGCTTTACCGTCTCGCTCGACAACGGCGCGCGGGTGCAGGTGGCGCTCACCGTGGACCACGCGGCGCGCAGCGCCACGCTGGATTTCACCGGCACCTCGGCCCAGCTGCCCGACAATTTCAACGCCCCGCGCGCGGTGACCACGGCCGCCGTGCTGTATGTGTTCCGCACCCTGCTCGACGACGACATCCCGATGAACGCCGGCGGCCTGAAGCCGCTGACGCTGATCGTGCCGGAAGGCTCCATGCTCAATCCGCGCCACCCGGCCGCGGTGGTCGCCGGCAACGTCGAGACCTCGACCTGCGTGACCAACGCGATCTACGGCGCGCTCGGCGTGCTGGCGAGCAGCCAGCCGACGATGAACAACCTCACCTTCGGCAACTCGCGCTACCAGTACTACGAGACCATCTCGGGCGGCTCCGGCGCCGGCGGCCGCTACGACGCCGCCGGCACGCTGGTCGGCGGCTTCGACGGCACGTCGGTGGTGCAGACCCACATGACGAACTCCCGCCTGACCGATCCCGAAGTGCTGGAACTGCGCTTTCCGGTGCGGCTCGAGCGCTACCGGATCCGCGCCGGCTCGGGCGGCGCCGGCCGCTGGCGCGGCGGCGACGGCGGCACGCGCACGCTGCGCTTCCTCGAACCGATGACCGTCTCGCTGCTGGCCAACGGCTGGAAGCATCCCGCCTTCGGCCTGGCCGGCGGCCGGCCGGGCGAGCCCGGCCGGGCGCGCGTGATCCGCGGCGACGGCCGCGTGGAGCCGCTGGCCAACGCCGACCGCGCCGAGCTGCAGGCCGGCGATATCTTCGAAATCGACACGCCCGGAGGCGGCGGCTACGGAGCGCCGTAGGAGGGGGAACGGGCAGTCGCCGTGTTGATCTGTAAATAATAAATCGTATATGATTTATTAACGCCGGACGCGGCGTGTCCGTTCCATCAACCCACCTTGAAGGGCGCAGCCATGCAAACCACCGAATCCCAACGCTCCGGGCGCAAAGCCCTGACGATCGACGACCTGCAAGGGTTCGAGATCCCGATCCGCGAAGTCACCCCGGAAGAAATGTTGTCCACGCGCGTCGCGCGCTACGACAAGCTGGTGTTCCCCGCCGACCGCTACCCGGACAGCCTGCTGCCCGGCCATCAGCGCAAGAACATCCTGGTGATCGGCACCGGCCTGATCATCGAGGGCGGCAAGGATCCCATGTCGGCCATCCCGATCAGCGAAGGCTATACCATGTCGTACGTGGAAGCCCGCCCCGGCAACGGCCCCATCCTGCACAACCACGACACGCTGGAGAGCTTCATCGCCATCCACGGCACCTGGCGCGTCATCTGGGGCGTGAACGAGGAGCACTCGCTGGACCTGAACCCGCTGGACGTGTGCGCCTGCCCGCCCTTCGTGCCGCGGCGCTTCATCAACCTGACGCCGGGCGAAGGACGCGAAGAGGGCTTGCTCATCACCGTCCAGGCGGGCAACCATCCGAAGGCCGAGTGGATCCACCGCGATGCCGACGGGAATTTCTTCGGCAAGACGCAGCGCGGCTGAACGGAAGACGACAGATGCCATCGAACCAACAGACGATAGCCAGCGAAACACGCATCACCGGGGCGGCCTCGGGCTGCCCGCTGTACGTGCGCAGGAAGCGGCTCGCCGGCCAGGACAAGGCGCCGGGCGAGCGGATCGTGGTGTGCGTGCATGGCGCGACCTACCCCTCCAGCGGCACCTTCGACCTGCCGCTCGACGGCGTCTCGTGGATGGACGATCTCGCCCGCGCGGGGTTCGACGTCCATGCGCTCGACATGGCCGGCTATGGCGGCTCCGGGTCCTGGGCCGCCATGCAGGAAGCGGCCGCCGAGCGGGCGCCGCTGCTGCCCACGGCCGACGCCGTGGCCGACCTGGCAGGACTGGTCGACCATCTGCTGCAAAGCCATGGGGCCGCGCGGCTCTCGCTGCTGGGCTGGTCGTGGGGCTCCTCCGTGGCCGCCGCCTATGCGGCGCGCCATCCCGCCAAGGTGGCCAACCTCGTCCTGCATGCGCCGCAATGGATCCGGCAGACACCCTCCATGATCAACACGAGCGGCAAGCTGGGCGCCTTCCGCACGGTCACTTCGGCCGACGCCATCGAACGCTGGATCGGCGCGATACCGGAAGCGCAGCGCGCCGCCACGGCGCCGCAGGCATGGCAGGACGCATGGGTGGAGGCGAATTTCGCCCCGGCCGCCGGCAACGGCGGGCAAAAGACGCTGCGCGCCCCAAATGGCGTGCTCAAGGACAACGCCGAGTACTGGGCCGCCGGCAAGGCGCTGTACGACCCCGCCGCCATCGAGGCGCGCACCTTGCTCATCCTCGGCGAGTGGGACCGCGACACGCCGCCCTACATGGCGCAGGAAGTCTTCGGGCGGCTCGCCAACGCCGCGGAAAAACGGCTGGTCATCCTCGGCGGCGGCACGCACATGATGATGCTGGAACGGCCCCGCCACCGACTGTTCGACGAAACGCGGCTGTTCCTGTCGCAATCGTGATCCGCGCGTGAACGACGCATCCGCGCGCGAGGCGGCCTCTTCCGCCGGCGGCCCCGATACCGGGGCCACCATCACCGTGATGTGCTGCGGCAGCTTCGCCAGTTCGGTGGCGATGCGCATCTGCGACCCGATGCTGCCGCAGTTCACGGCCTCGTTCCACGCGGCCACGGAACAGGCCGCGCTCACGGTGTCGGCCTTCTCCATCGCCTACGGGATCATGCAGCTCTTCTACGGGCCGGTGGGCGAACGGTTCGGCAAGCTGCAGATCGTCGCCTGGGCGGCGCTCGCATCGACCCTGGCCTGCCTGGCCTGCGCCGCGGCCCCCACGCTCGGCTGGCTGGTCGGCGCGCGCGTGGCGATGGGGATCACCACCGCCGCCATCGTCCCGCTCGGCATGGCCTGGATCGGCGACGCCGTTCCCTACGCCGGGCGCCAGGTCATGCTGGCCCGCTTCATCACGGGATCGGTGGCCGGGCTGATCGCCGGCCAGGCCATCGGCGGGGTGGTGACGGATTTCCTCGGCTGGCGCAACGGCTTCCTGCTGCTGGGCTTCTTCTACGCGCTGGCCGGGACGCTCCTGCTCGGCCGCATCCGGCACGAACGGGCCGCCGGCAGGACCGGCGACGGGCGGCGGCCGGCGGCCGCCTTCTACGCGATGGTGCCGGCGCTGCTGAAGGAGCGCTGGGTCCGCAGCATGCTGGCGATCGGCTTCCTGGAAGGCGCGCTGGCCTTCGGAGTACTGGCCTTCGTGCCCACCTTCCTGCACGAACGTTTCCGCGCCCCGCTGTCGGTGGTGGGCCTGGTCCTGGTCAGCTATGGCGTGGGCGGGCTGGCCTATACCCGGCTTGCCCGCCGGCTGGTGGCGCGGCTGGGCGAGCGGGGGCTGGCGATCGGCGGCGGCCTGCTGCTGGCGCTGGCCTATGCCGCCATGCCGTGGCTTCCCGGCCAGGGCTGGGCGGTGGCCGCCATGTTCATGGCGGGCCTGGGCTTCTACATGCTCCACGGAACGCTGCAGGTCAATGCGACGCAGATGGCGCCGCAGGCGCGCGGCATCTCGACCACGCTGTTCGTCAGCGTGCTGTTCCTGGGCCAGTCGATCGGCGTCGCCTGCGCCGCCAGAACCATCGACACGGCGGGCTTCTCGGCGGTCTCCACGGCCGCGGCGCTGGGCCTCGCGGCGCTGGGCATCGCATTCGCCTGCGCGGTCCGCCAGCGGCCGGGCCAGGGCGCAACGCCCCGCGAATGATTGTTCACACCTGGATCGCGGGCCGTGGTCAAATTGCGCAATGACCGCGCCGGTGGATGGCCATCCGCCGCTTATCCTTTGCAAACATGCAGCAAGCCCACACCTACAAGAGCCTGACCCAGATCGTCCTGGAGCATCTGCGCGAGCAAATCTACGAAGGCAAACGCAAGCCCGGCGCCAAGCTCAACATCGCGGACATTGCCAAGGAATTCGAGATCAGCCACCTGCCCGTGCGCGAGGCCTTGCGCAACCTGGAAGCGGAAGGCTTGATCGAAATCCACCATAACCGCGGCGCCGTGGTGAAGATGCTGACGCCGGAAGACGTGCGGGAGATCTTCCTGATCCGCGCGCCGCTGGAAGAGACGGCGGCGGCAGAGGCAACGCAGCGCTGGCGCGCGCGCGCCGAGCTCGGCGGCCTGGAGCGCATCCTGCAGCAAATGGACAAGAAAACCAACACGCCCGAGTGGTACCGGCTGCACCACAACTTCCACAACGAAGTCCTGCAGCTCGCCAACCTGCCCCGCATCAAGAAGCTGATCGAGGTGTACCGCGGCCAGATGCGGGCCTACGTCAAGCTCTATCTCAGCTCGCCGCCCATGCTTGCCATGACGCAAAGCGAGCATTACGAAATGCTCGAATGCATGGTGAACCGGGACGCCGACGGCATCCGCCTGATCGTGCGCGAACACCTGGCGCGCCCGGTGCGGGAAATCCTCAAGATCCTCCAGGCCGACGCCGCGCAGGCGCAAGCCCCGCCCCCGCCCAAGCCCGCCCGCAAACGCGCCGTGGCGCGAAGCGCGCGGGAAGCTTAATCCGTCCTGATGTTCAATTTGCGGTTGAGTTCGCCCCACCGGGTGCGCTCGCGGCCGACGTAGGCCTCGAACTGCGGGCCGGGCATGTAGCTGGGGACCATGCCCTGGTCCATCAGCTGTTTCTTGAACTCGTTGTCGTCCATCATTTCCTTCAGCACCGCGTCCAGCCGGCTCCGGGCGTCCGCCGCCAGGCCGGCGGGCGCCACGATGCCGCCCCAGGACGTCACCTCGTAGCCCGGCACCCCTTGCTCGGCGATGGTCTTGAGTTCCGGCATGTCGGGCACCCGACGCGAATCGGTCACGCCCAGGTTGAGCACCTTGCCGGCCTTGACGAAGGAAAGCGCCGACGGCCCCGAGCCGAAGGTGAAATCCACCTCGCCCCCGATGACCCCGACCATGGCCGGGCCGGCCCCTTTGTAGGGAACGTGCATCAATTCCGTGCCCGTCATATTGGCCAGCACCTCGCCCGCCAGATGGGTGGAATTGCCGATGCCCGCCGAGCTGTAGGTAAGCGGACGGCCGCCGGACTTCGCCCTGGCCAGGAACTCCCGCAGGGACTTCACTCCCAGCTGGGGCCCCACACAGAGGAATAGCGGGAACTTCACCATATTGGCCAGGTAGGTGAAGTCCTTGGCCGGATCGTAGGGCAGCTCCTTGGTGGTCCAGGGGTTGACGTCGAGCGGCCCGGTGGTGGCCGTGGCGATGCTATAGCCGTCAGGCCTGGAACGGTGGACCGAATCGAGGCCGATGATGCCGTTGGCGCCGGCCCGGTTCTCCACATAGGCCGAGACGCCCAGCCTGTCCTGCAGCTGCTTGGCGACGAGGCGGCCGAAGTTGTCGTTGCCGCCCCCGGGGGCGAACGGCACCACCACCTTGATCGGCCCCGTGGGCCACGCTTGCTGGGCGCGCCCGGCGCGCGAGAAAAGGGTCGCGACTCCTCCCGCGACCATGAACGAACGTCTGGTCAACATCGTGTCTCCTTGGGTTGTCTTATGATTGTTCAAATATGATATACGATATATCATCCAAGGCAACACTTGATTTCGATGCGCAAAAAGCCATCGCCCACGCAGGCTGCTAGCCCGCGTGGGCGATGGTGGCATTCGCGAAAGTGTGATGCGCCGAACGCGATGCGCAGGACGTGCTGCGCGCGGCGGGCCGCCCCCGGGGGAACGGCCTAGCCGAGTATCGCCTTCACTTCGAGGTATTCCTCGAATCCGAAGACGCCGAATTCGCGCCCATTGCCGGACTGCTTGTAGCCGCCGAACGGCAGGCTGCGGTCGAAGGCGGCGCCGTTGAGGTAGACGCGCCCGGCCCGGATGGCATTGGCCACGGCGCGTGCGCGTTCGCGGTCCCTGGACTGCACGAAGCCCGCCAGCCCGAACGGCGTGTCGTTGGCGATCGCTATCGCCTCGTCCTCGGAGTCGTAGCTCATGATCGACAGTACCGGACCGAAGATCTCCTCGCGGGCGATCCGCATGCCGCGCGTCACGTCGCCGAACACCGTGGGGCGCACATAGTAGCCGCGGCCCGCCTCCGCCGGACGCCCGGCGCCGCCGGCCACCAGGGTCGCGCCCTCGTCGATGCCCGACTGGATGAGGGCCTGGACCTTCTCGAACTGCGCCGGGCTGACCAGCGGGCCCATGGTGGTGGCCGGGTCGAGCGGATCGCCCAGCCGGATGGCGCCGACCGCCTCGCGCGCGGCCGCGAAAGCCGCCTCGCGCTGCGCGCGGGGAATCAGCATGCGGGTGGGCGACTGGCAGTTCTGGCCGCCGTTCGTATAGCAGGCGTGCACGCCAGCGATCACCGCGGCCCTCAGGTCGGCATCCGGCAGGATGATGTTGGCGGATTTGCCGCCCAGTTCCTGCGCCACGCGCTTGACCGTGTCGGCCGCCAGCTTGGCCACCCGCACGCCCGCCGCGGTCGAGCCGGTGAACGACACCATGTCGATCCCGGGATGCGCGGCGATCGCCTCGCCCACCGTGGGCCCGTCGCCGTTGACCAGATTGAACACGCCCGGCGGCAGGCCCGCATCATGGACGATCTCGGCGAACAGCATCGAGCTGAGCGGCGCGATCTCGCTCGGCTTCAACACGACGGTGCAACCCGTCGCGAGCGCCGGCGCGACCTTGGAAGCCACCTGGTTCAGCGGCCAGTTCCACGGCGTGATCAGCCCGCATACGCCGATCGGCTCGCGGCGCACGATGCCGTTGCCCATCCGCTGCTCGAACGGATAGCTCGCCAGCACGCGCGCCGCTTCCTCGAAATGGAAGAGCGCCACGGTGGCCTGGCGCTCGGTCGAGAAGGTGATGGGCGCGCCCATCTCCAGCGTCATCGTGCGCGCCAGTTCCGGCAGCCGCGCCCGGAAGCCCTCGATGATCTTCCCCAGCCAGTCCAGGCGCTGCTCGACGCTGGTCGCGGAATAGGCGGCGAAGGCGCGCCGCGCGGCCTTGGCGGCCCGGTCCACGTCCTGCGCCGACCCAAGGCTGATCCGCGCGAAAGTTTCTTCCGTGGCGGGATTGACGACGCCCAGGGTGGCCGGCACGGCCGGATCCACCCACGCGCCATCGATGTAGAACTGCAGACGGTCCATGTTCACTCGGCCGAGATCTTGGCGGACTTGACGATCTTTTCCCACTTCGCCGCCTCGGCCGCCATCAGTTCGCTGAGCTGGGCCGGCGTGCCGGCCAGCGGCACCATCCCCAGCTGGGTCAGCTTGGCCTTGCCTTCGGAAGAGCCGGTGTACTTGTTGATCTCCTGGTTCAGCGACGCAACGATGGCCTGCGGCAGCCCGGCCGGCCCCACCATCGCGCTCCAGACGGTGGCCTCCAGCTTGACGCCCTGCTCGTTGGCCGTGGGCACGTCGGGCAGGCCCGGAAACCGGGTCTTCGACGTGACCGCCAGCGCCTTCAGCTTGTGGGCCTGGATGTTGGGAATCAGCGAGGTCACCGGCGCCACCACGGCGTTCACGGTGCCGCTCATCGCATCGGCCATCGCCGGCGTATCGCCCTTGTACGGAACGGGCTGCAGCTTGGCGCCGGTATTGATGCGCAGGTATTCGGTGGCCAGGTGCCCGATGGTGCCGTTGCCCGGATTGGAAACGGTCAAGGCGTTCGTGGAGGACTTGCTCAGCGCGACGAACTCGCTCAGGTTCGAGGCCTTCACCGACGGATTGACGGCGATCACCAGCGGGATCTCGCCCACCAGGGCGATTGGCGCCAGGTCTTTCTCGGGATCGAACGGCATCGGGTTGTACAGCGACTTGTTGTTCGCCAGCGGGCCCGACGTCGCTATCCCCAGCGTGTAGCCGTCGGGCGCGGCCTTGGCCACGAAATCGACGCCGATGTTGCCGCCGGCGCCGGCGCGGTTCTCGGCGACGAACTGCTGCCCATAGTGCGTGCTCAGGTGCTGCGCCACCTGGCGCCCCACGAGATCCGAGCTGCCGCCCGGCGCGAACGGCAGGACGACGCGGACCATCTTGTTGGGCCAGTCGCTTTGCGCATGCGCGGCGCCCTGCAGCGCCAGGAACAATCCGGCCGCGCAGGCGAATGCGCGAGGAAATGCGGTGCGTTTCATCGTTGTCTCCAGATATTGCCGTTACCGTTTCCCCAGAGATGGCGGCACGGACAATTGATGTCTTGTACTTTTCAACGAATGAAATAGGGCAGACGCGCGGCCCGGCCGAGCAAGCCGGCGGCGCATGCGCGGAGAGCCTCGTTGGGGTGCTGTCTCCGGGACGGAGAATGCGCCGGGAATCGCCGCGTTTCAACGCGAATTTTTCTACTTTTCAAAGCGTGAAAGGTTGGCGCCGCAGGGCCGGTCTGCGCTACGCTGGCCATATGCAGCAGGCTTCCCTGTTCGACCTCGTTCCGCCGCCGTCGCGGCTGCCCGCAGGCTTCGTCTACCAACCCGGCTTCCTGTCGCCGGCCGACGAAGCCGGGCTGCTCGCGCTCGTGCGGACGCTGCCGTTCGCGGCGGCCCGCTACAAGGCATATACCGCGCGCCGCCGCGTGGTGAGCTACGGCGGCAGTTTCGACTACGACGCCAACCGCCTGCAGCCCACGGCCGAGCTGATACCCGAATTGCATGGCCTGCGCGACCGCGCCGCCGCCTGGCTCGGGGTGCCGCCCGAGGCCCTGGTGCACGCGCTGGTGGCCGAATACGCGCCCGGCACGCCGCTCGGCTGGCACCGCGACGTGCCGCAGTTCGAAGACGTGGTCGGCATCTCGCTGGGCAGCGAAGCCATCCTGCGTTTCCGCCCCTACCCGCCGGTGGCGCCGAAGAAGGCCGACGTAGTGCGCGTAGCCGTCGCGCCGCGCTCGATCTACCGCCTGCAGGGGCCGGCCCGGTGGGCCTGGCAGCACAGCGTGGCGCCCACCGGGGCGCTGCGCTGGTCCATCACTTTCCGCACTTGCGTTCGCCCAGCAGATCGAACTGCATGCTCATGTTGTGAAACGGAAACTCCAGGCGAGCGTAGTAGATGACCCGGTCCTCCAGGCAGGCGAAGCGCCGTATCTCGGCCACCGGCGACGACACCGGAATCTGCAGCGCCTCGGCGGATTCCTTGCCGGCCTGGATGATGTTCAGTACCTGGTGTGCCTGCGTCAGTTGCGAACCGTAGTACTGGTCCAGCACGGGCGCCACCGTTTCTTTCTGCATGCGCGCGCGATGCTTGCGGAACAGGCCGCTGTCCACGTAGACCTCGCTGTAGCAGAAGGGGCCGGCCTCGGTCGTATGGACCCGGCACAGGAACTGGAACCGGCCGTCGCGCCGCGCGCGGCATTCCATGCCCAGCACCTCGGGCAGCGGCACGTCGGCATCGGACTGCACCAGCGATACGGTGCCGAGCTGGTTGCTCAGCTCCACCGTTTCGGCCCAGGTCTTGGGTATCAGCAGGGTGGGCCGCGCCGGCAGCGCCTTGCTGACGAAAGTGCCGGCGCCGCGCGAGCGGTGGATCAGCGCGTCGGCCTCCAGCAATCCCAGCGCCTGCCGCAGCGTGGCGCGCGAGATGCCGTAGGTCTCCATCAGCGATTCCAGCGGCGGAATGCGCTGGCCCGGCAGCCAATGGCGGTTATGGATGTTGGCGCGGAAGATCGCCGCGGCCTGCAGGTACAGCGGCTGCGGACTGCGGGAAAAAAGCTTGGGCGACACGGTCAGGAAAGCGGGAGGGGTTTCGGATCGACGGATGCATGCGGCTCGGCCAGCAGCCGTTCGGCCATTTCCCGCAGTTTATACCTCTGTATCTTCACCGAGTTGGCGCTCTGCACCGACGGGAATTCATCGAGCACGGTGAACGCCACGGGCACCTTGAATCCCGCCATCGCCTTGCGGCACGCGGCGCGCCAGCCTTGCGCATCGGGCCGCGCCGAGGCATGCAGCAGCACGAACGCATAGGGAACCGTCTTGCCGTCGTGGACGGCGCCCACCACCTGGCAGGCCCGCACCCCGGGCAGCGCCTCCACCACCCGCTCGATCTCGGCCGGGTTCACCAGGAAGCCGGACAGCCGCAGCGAATCGCCCATGCGCGCCTGGAACACGAACTGGCGGTCGTTCAGCGCGTAGCCGAGGTCGCCGGTCCTGAAATAGCCGTCTTCGTCACAGGCCTTGGCGGTGGCCTGCGGATCGTCCAGGTAGCCCTGCATCAGGCTGGGGGAACGGATCTCGAGTTCTCCGGATTGCCCCGTGGCCAGCAGCTCGCCGGATTCCGGATCGCGCGCCCGCACGCGCGCCGCCGGGTGGACCAGCATGCCGCCCGGCAGGCATTGGGCCGGGCTGCCGGCGGCGGGAGTGGCGCGCGGCTGGATGGCAGCCAGGGCCTGCAGTTCGCTGGATCCGTACAGCCCCGCGAGCGCGACGCCGGCGTCCCGCGCCAGCGTGTGCAGCTCGTCCATGCCGGGGGCGAAGCTGGCGAAGCCGAACAGTCGCGCCGAGGCGAGGTCGCCCGGCGCTGCGGCGCGCATGATGCCCACCAGCGCTTCGTTGTTGGCGAAGGTATGCGTGACGCGATGCCGGCGCACCGCGGCGGCCGAGGCCTGCGCGCCGAACACCGGCTCGCAGACGATGGGCGCGCCGTAGGCGAACGCTCCGACCAGCGTGGCGAAGCCGAAAGCGCCGCAGAACGGGGCCGCGGCCAGCACCCGGCTGTCGCCGTCGTACCCGCAGGCCTGGGCGACGGCATCGCCGTGCCGCAGCAGGGTGGCCTGGTCGTGCACCACGAACTTGGGCAGGGAGGTGGTGCCCGAGGTGGTGAAGCACAGGACCGGCCCATCCGGCGCCGCGGCCGGAGGGGATGCGGACGTCGCCAGCAGGCGGCGGTAGTCGTGCACCGGCAGGCCGCGCCAGGCATCCGCGGCCGGAGCGGCCGCCGGCGCCGTCGATCCTTCGCGCACGGCCACGATGCCGCGCAGCCTTCCCATGCGCTCGCCGGCCACGTCGTTGAAGATGCCTTCGAAATCGATGCCCTTGAAGTCCGGCCACAGCACCAGCCAGTCGGCGCGGCCGCGATCGATGATGTCGGCCAGCTCGACCGAGCGGAAGCGGGTGTTGACCGCCAGCACCAGCGCGCCCAGATGGGCGCAGGCCAGGAAGGATGTGATCCAGGCGGCGCAATTGGGCAGCCAGATGGCGACCCGGTCGCCCGCGCCCACGCCCACACCGGCAAGCCCTGCCGCCAGCGCGGCGGCCTCCTGCTGCAACCGGCCGGCGGAGATGGCGTGATCGCGGTCGATCACCAGCGCCGCCCCCGGCCTGCTGCGGGCATGGTGGGCCAGGCGCTGCGCGAATGTCTGCTGCGAGGATGGCTGCATGGCTACACCGTGGCAATGGGAGTGACCGGCGAACCGACCGCGCCGGGCAGGCGCAGCGGCGGCGCCGTCAGCAGGAAGCGGCTGCGCCCGTGCTCGTGCAGCCAGTCCGCCAGGTCTTTCAGGTACCAGAGCTCGGCCAGCGGCACGCCGAGCTTGAACAGGCAATGGTGGTGCAGCGGCAGCACCGAATGGCCGGGCCCCGAAGTGCCGGCGGGATAGGCTTCCACGGCGTAGTTGTCGGCGCAGATCGCCGCCACGCCGGACTCGGCGATCCAATCCAGCAAGGCGGGGTCGGAACCGTCCAGCACGGCGCCGGCCGCCTCCAGCGCATGGCCGTCCGGCTGCCCGCCCATGGCCACCACCGCTTCGGCAAAGCCGGTGCGCAGGACCAGCATGTCGCCCGGCTCGACCGCCACGCTGGCTTCGCGCATGGCGGCCTGCAAGCCTTCGTATCCCACCCGGATGCGGCCCGGGCCGAAATGGCGCGCCAGGTCCACCAGCACGCCGCGCCCCTGCATGCCCTTCTCCGCGTAGCGGCTCACGCTGAGCTTGCGGGCGTAGGAGCGGCCCGGCGGGCAGCAGCGATCCCGCTGCGCGTCGCCTTCCTGGAAGCCCT
Source organism: Pigmentiphaga soli (assembly GCF_039541095.1). Taxonomy (NCBI): domain Bacteria; kingdom Pseudomonadati; phylum Pseudomonadota; class Betaproteobacteria; order Burkholderiales; family Alcaligenaceae; genus Pigmentiphaga; species Pigmentiphaga soli. Next base: position 10,611 of record NZ_BAABFO010000019.1, on the reverse strand, counting down.
CGCCGCCCAGCACGTCGACGCCGGCGGCATAGCCGTTGTAGTACACCCGGCGCGGCAGGCCGTCGCCCTGCGTGTCGAACTGGGCGCCCATGTGGCACAGGCCGTCCCACTGGGTCGAATACTGCATGCTGAGCGTGACCTGGTCGTCGGACAGCACGTCGACCGCCGACTGCTGCAGGCGATCGAAGGCGAAGTTCATATAGGGCGTGCCGTCGCGGAAGGTCGGCCGCAGGATGGGAGGATGGCGGCGCGGGTTCAGCACGTTGCCGCCCGGCAGGTCCAGCGGCAGGGACAGGCAGAAGACCTTGCCTGCGCGCACTTCACGCACCGCCTGCAGGACTTTTTCCTCGGTCAACAGGTTGAGCCGGCCCAGTTCGTCTTCCGGACCGAAGTCTCCCCATGTCGATCCCTCCGGCCTGCGCTTCCATCGTTTATTCATTATCGCGTCTCCTCCTTGTTTATCGTCGGGCACATTGGTACGATACTACGAAAGTACGTATTTAAGTACTTATGCGGTTAGGTAGTTATGCAGGCGCGGCATCAACATCCATCACAACGACATCGCCACGGGGCGGGAGACAGGAAGCGCGCATGGCCCATACCAGCGTCCGTGAAAACGCAAAAAACGGAACCACCGCCCTCGTGACGGGTGGCAGCCGCGGCATAGGCCGCGCCATCGTCGCCCGGCTGCTGCGCGACGGCCACCAGGTGGTCAACTTCAGCCGCACCCCGCCCGAGCAGATGCTGCCGGGGGAAACCTTCCGCAGCGTTGACCTCGCCGTGGCGGAACAGGCGCGGCAGGCCGTGGGCGAACTGGCGGCCGAACGCCAGGTGCTGCTGCTCGTCAACAACGCCGGAATGGTGGAGCTGGCCGACGTCGAGGCGATGTCGCCCGACCTCCTGCAGCGGACGATGGCCATCAACGTCGTGGCGCCCCTGCTGCTGGTGCAGGGCCTGTTGCCCGGGATGAAGGCGGCGCGCCATGGGCGCATCGTCAACATAGGCAGCCGCGCCGCGCTGGGCAAGCCGGGGCGCACCGCCTACGGCGGCTCCAAGGCCGCGCTGGCCGGCATGTCGCGCACCTGGGCGCTCGAACTGGCGCCGCACGGCATCACCGTCAACACCGTCTCGCCCGGGCCGGTCGCCACCGAATTCTTCGACCGCTCCAATCCCGCGGGCGAGGCGCGCTCCCGGCTGGAATCGGCCATCCCGGTCGGGCGCATGGGCCGCCCGGACGAAATCGCGCATGTGGTCGCCATGCTGCTGGATCCGCTGGCCGGCTACGTCACTGGTCAGGTGATCAATGTGTGCGGCGGCCTGACCATCGGCGCGACGGGCAATTGAGATGAACCCACCCCTGCGCGCTTCGCGCGCCCCGCAAGGGGCGGCACCGGCGGACCGGCGAAGCCGGATCCGCGGTGCCCTGCACAGGGCGCCGCAATGCATGCGCCGTGCCGTGGAACACTGACATGGCCGACACCGCCTGGCTCGACTGGCCCTTCCTGCAACCGCAGCACGTCGCGCTGTTCCATGAGCTGGAAGCGTGGTGCAGCGCGTCGCTGCCGATCGGCGGCCACGCGCAGGACGACGTCGGCCACACCTGCCGCCGGCTGGTGCGCGCCCTGGGCGAGGCCGGCTGGCTGCGCCACGGCGTGCCGGCCGGCCCCGGCGGGGCCTGGGGCGGCGCGCTGCCGGCGCTGGATTCGCGCACGCTGTGCATCCTGCGCGAAACGCTGGCCCGCCACGATTGCCTGGCCGACTTCGCCTTCGCCATGCAAGGGCTGGGCAGCGCGCCCATCTCGCTGGCCGGCAGCGACGCGCAGCGGCGGCAATACCTGCCGCGCGTCGCCACCGGCCAGGCGATTGCCGCCTTCGCGCTGTCGGAACCCGGCGCCGGGTCCGACGTTGCCGCCCTGGCCTGTTGCGCGCGCCGCGACGGCGACGCCTACGTGCTCGACGGCCAGAAGACCTGGATCTCCAACGCCGGCATCGCCGATTTCTATTGCGTCTTCGCCCGCACCGGCGAAGCCCCCGGTTCGCGCGGCATCAGCGCCTTCCTGGTCGATGCCGGCACGCCCGGCCTGGACGTCTCCGCGCCCATCCCCCTGCTGGCGCCGCATCCGCTGGCCACGCTCACGTTCTCCGGCTGCCGCGTCCCGGCCGACCGGCTGCTGGGCGAACCCGACCAGGGCTTCAAGCTGGCCATGCAGACGCTGGACATCTTCCGCGCCTCGGTGGCCGCGGCCGCCCTCGGCATGGCCAAGGCCGCGCTCGGCCTGGCGCTGGAACACGTCCGCCAGCGCGCCATGTTCGGCGGCTCGCTGGCCGACCTGCAGCTCACGCAGGCCGGCCTGGCCGACATGGCCACCGCCATCGACGCCTCGGCGCTGCTGACCTACCGTGCGGCATGGCGGCGCGACACCGGCCCGGCCCGCACCACGCGCGAAGCGGCGATGGCCAAGATGACGGCCACCGAGTCGGCCCAGCAGGTGATCGACCGCGCGCAGCAGATGTTCGGCGCCGCCGGGCTGGTGGCGGGCAGCCGCATCGAACAGCTCTATCGCGACGTGCGCGCGCTGCGCATCTACGAGGGGGCCACCGAAGTGCAGAAAGTGATCATCGCGCGGGAACTGTTGAAGTCCTAGCGCGGCCATAGCGGCCACGCGGGTTCGAGGAAGCGGCAAGTGAATAAAGACCAGCTGAAAATACTCACGCCCATCGGCATGCTCGGCTACGGCATACCGCGGGAATTCTTTCGCCAGGGCATCGCCTGGGGGCCCGACGCCATCTGCGCGGATGCCGGCTCCACCGACAGCGGTCCGCAGAAACTCGGCATGGGCGCGATGACCTGCTCGCGCGCCGCCTACCGTTCCGATCTGGCGCTGATGCTGGAAGGCGGCCGGCAGGCCGGCGCGCCGGTACTGGTATCGTCGGCCGGTGGCGACGGCACCAACGCGCACACCGACCTGTTCCTCGACATCATCGACGAGATCGCCCGCGAGCGAGGCTGGCGCCTGCGCTGCGCGGCCATCTACGCCGACATCCCCAAGCCCGCCATCCACGCCGCCCTCGAGGCCGGGCGCATCGCCCCGCTCGGCCCCGTCCCGCCCCTGCGCGCGGCCGAGATCGACGCCGCCACCAACATCGTGGCGCAAATGGGCGCCGAGCCTTTCATCAAGGCCATGCAGGAACGCCCGGACCTGGACGTGATCGTCAGCGGCCGCGCCTACGATCCCGTTCCCATCGCCGCGCTCGGCATGCTGCACGGCTTCCCGCCTGCGCTGGCCTGGCACATGGGCAAGATCATGGAATGCGGCGCGCTGTGCGCCGAGCCCAACGGCCGCAACATCATGGGCGTGCTGCGCCACGAGCATTTCGAACTGGAGCCCGTCAATCCCGCGGAACGCTGCACCACCAGCTCGGTGGCCGCCCACACGCTGTACGAGAAATCGCATCCCTTCGAACTGGCGGGCCCCGGCGGCACGCTGGATCTGTCCCACTGCGCCTACGAACAGGTGACCGACCGCCGGGTGCGCGCCAGCGGCGCCGTGTTCCGCCCCGCGCCCGCCTATACGGTCAAGCTCGAAGGCGCCAAGCAGGTGGGCTTTCGCACCATCTTCATCGCCGGCGCGCGCGACCCCATCTTCATCGCCGAACTGGACGGCACGCTGGAGCGCGTGATGGCGGCGGTCCGGGCCAGCTTTCCCGACGTTCCCGCCGACAGCTACCAGGTCATTCCCCACATCTACGGCAGGAACGGCGTGATGGGGCCGCTGGAGCCGCTGGTGGACCGCGTATCCCACGAGCTGTGCATCATCGTCGAAGTGGCCGCGACGACCCAGGACCTCGCCACCGCCATTTGCGGGCGGCTGCGCAGCTCGCTGCTGCATGCGCCCTACCCCGGCCGGCTGGCGACGGCCGGCAACCTGGCCCATCCCTTCACCCCGCTGGAGATCCCGCTGGGCCCGGTGTGCGAATTCAACGTCTACCACCTGATGGCGGTGCGGGATCCGGTCGCGCCCTTTCCCATCCGCTACGTGGAGCTCGGATGAAAACCATCGACAAGCCGCTCAAGGACATCGCCAAGGTCATCCGCAGCAAGAATTCCGGCCCTTTCGAAGTGACCTTCGACATCATCTTCAGGAACCGCGAAGACTTCGAACGGGTGCGCGAGTCCGGCGCGTTCACCAAATCCATGTTCGCCGCGCTGTACCGCATCCCGGAAGACACGATCGGGACCTTCGGTTTCTTCGAACCGATCAACGCCATCAAGGTAACGATCCCGCGGCCGCGGCCGCAGGGCAGCATCGGCGAGACCGACATGCATGCCGCGCAGATGCACGTGCCCCTGCAGTCCATCGCCATTCCCTGGCCGGCCGATTAGCCTGCCGCGCCCACGACGACAAGCAATAGAAAAACGAGGAGACTTCCATGAAATTCGATCGCATCGCGCATTGCCTGGGCGTCTGCGCACTCGCCGCGAGTGTCGCGACGACCGCCGCACACGCACAGGAATACCCCGCCGGCGCGGTACGCGTCATACTCGGCACGGCGGCCGGCACCACCACCGACAACACGGCACGCAAGGTCACCGAGCGCCTGTCCGCCCTGCTGGACCGGCCGTTCGTGGTGGACAACCGCCCCGGCGGCCACGGCATCATCGCCATGCAGGCGGTGCGCTCGTCGCCGGCCGACGGCCGCACGCTGACCGTGGCCTCGGGCAGCGCGCTGGCCATCAACCCGGCCCTCTACCAGGACCTGCCCTACGATTCGGAGAAAGACCTCGCGCCCATCGTGCTGCTGTCCAAGAGCCCGTTGTTCCTGGCCGTGGACCCCAAGCTGCCCATCCACAACGTGGCCGAATTCATCGCCTACGCCAAGGCGCGGCCCGGCAAGCTCAACTACGGCTCCGACGGCGCCGGCTCGACCGGACACATCGCCACCGAACTGCTGGCCAGGGCCACCGGGCTGAAGATGGTGCACGTGCCCTACAAAGGCACGGCCGCCATGCTGACCGACATGGTCGCCAGCCACATCCAGCTGGCCATCGTGTCGGCGGCTTCCGTTTTGCCGCTGGGGCGGGCGGGCAAGGTGCGCCTGATCGGCGTCACCAGCGCCGCCCGCTCGCCGGCCATGCCGGACGTTCCCACCTTCATGGAACAGGGCGTCAAGGATTACGACATCAGCGCCTGGTCGGCGCTGCTCGGCCCGGCCGGCATGCCCGCCGACCTGGTGAACCGGATGAACGCCGCCGTCAACAAGGTACTGCGCGACCCTTCCATGGAACAACTGTTCCTGGTCGACGGCGGCAAGCCGCAGGGCGGCAGCGCCGAAGACCTGAAGAACTATTTGCATTCCGAAATCGGGCACTGGGCGCAAGCGGTCCGCATATCGGGCGCACGCGTCAACTGAGGAGAACACAATGAACGACTACGCGGCGGATCGCCTTGCCAACTGGACGGCGTCCGACCTGGACGACACCGCGCAATGGATCCATCGATTGTCCGACGCCGAGACGGCCGACCTCGACCGGGCCCTGCGCACGACCAAGGCCAGGCACGGCTCCTGCGCCACGATGGTGAAGGAAGACTTTCCGCTCGACGCGATGAGGCCGACCCTGGCCAGGCTGCTGGACAGGCTGGAGAACGGCCGCGGCGTGTACGTGCTGCGAGGCATCCCCACCGAACGCTACTCCAAGGAAGACCTGCGGCTGATGTACTGGGGCATCGGCCTGAACATGGGCCGGGCCGTTTCGCAAAGCCGGCGCGGCGACCTGCTGGGCGACGTCAAGAACTTCAACAGCGACTTCAACTCCGCCAAGGGCCGCGGCTACGTCTCGCGCCAGCACCTGGGCTTCCACACCGATACCAGCGACGTCGTCGGCCTGTTCGTGATCCAGACCGCCATGCGCGGCGGCGTCAGCATGTTCTGCAGCTCGCTCGCCGTTCACGACGAGATCAAGCGGACCCGCCCCGACCTGCTGGAAGTGCTCTACCAGCCCTTCCACTGGAGCTGGAAGGGGCAGGAAGAGCCCGGCGAGCTGCCCTACTACACCATGCCGGTCTATTCGAGCGCGGGCGGCCGCTTCAGCTCGCGCTTCATCCGCTCGCACATCCGCGCCGCCCAGGAATTCCCCGATGTGCCGCGGCTGACGGCGAAGCAGGAGGAAGCGATCAACCTGGTGTTCGACATGGCCAACGACCGCCGCTTCTGCCGCGAGATGAAATTCGAATCCGGCGACGTGCAGTTCTTGAACAACCACGTCACCATGCACGCGCGCACCGAGTTCGAAGACTTCCCCGAACCGGAGCGCAAGCGCCACCTGCTGCGCCTGTGGCTGGCGGTGCCGAACAGCCGGCCGCTGGACGACGGAATGAAGGCCATTTTCCGCGACACGCGCGCGGGCGCCTTCCGGGGCGGGTTTCCTTCGCGGGTGTCGGAACATACCTACGAGACCGTCAATCCCGATTGATGCGCGCCACGCCAGGAGATCCGAAAATGGGAGCAGCAATCGACCCGGCATCCGGTCAGGCAACCGCTCGGCCGTCCGCTCAGGCCCCCGGCCAAACGGCCGCGCAAGCCGCCCAGGCCGGGATTGCCGGCCAACTTGCCGACCGCGTGGCCGCCCTGCGCTACGGCGACCTGCCGTCGGAAGCCGTGCACTGGGCCCGCGTCGGCATCCTCGACACGGTAGGCGCGATGCTGGCCGGCGCGCGCGAAGACGCCACGGCCCTGTGCGCCGCCGGCCTCGACCTGCAGCCCGGCCCCGCGCTGCTGTTCGGCTCGCGGCGCCGGGTGTCGGTGCTCGACGCCGCGCTGGTCAACGGCACCGCTTCGCACGTGCTGGACTTCGACGACTGCAGCGTCACCATGGGCGGCCATCCCTCGGCGCCGCTGCTGGCGGCGCTGTTCCCGCTGGCCGAGCAGCTGGGCAGCAACGGCCGGGATTTCGTGGCCGCCTACGTCGCCGGCTTCGAGGTAGAAGCCAAGCTGGGCCTGGGCGTGAACTTCCATCACTACAGCAAGGGCTGGCACCCCACCAGCACGCTCGGCACCTTCGGCGCGGCGGCGGCCTGCGCCAGGCTGCTGGGCCTGGATGCCGGCGCCACGGCGCGCGCGCTGGCGCTGGCGGCCTCGTTCGCATCCGGCATCAAGGCCAACTTCGGCACCATGGCCAAGCCGCTGCACGTGGGCCACGCCGCCCGCAACGGCATCTATGCCGCCCGGCTGGCCGGCCTCGGATTCACCGCCAACGCGGCGTCGGCGTTCGAGCACCGGCAAGGCTTCCTCGACGTATTCAACGGCCCCGGCACCTACGACATGGAACCTGCCCTGGCCGCCTGGGGCGCGCCCTGGGACATCGTCTCGCCCGGCATCGGCATCAAGCAGTATCCCTGCTGCGCCAGCACGCATCCCGCGCTCGACGCGATGCTGCAACTGGTGCGCGCGCACCGCCCCGCGCCCGATGACGTGGTCCGCGTCGACGCCGCGATCCACAGCCGCCGCCTGGCCCACACCAACCGACCGCGGCCCGACAGCCCGCTCGACTGCAAATTCAGCCTGCAATACGTGCTGGCGCGGGCCTTGCTGAGCGGCCGCGTGGGCGTGGGGGATTTCGACCAGGCCGCCTACCGCGACCCCGCGGTGCGCGACCTGCTGCCGCGCATGCAGGTGGCCGCCTACGATCACGCGACGGACAACGACTTCGCGCAGGACAACCACGCCGGCGCCACGGTGGAGATCCACATGCGAAATGGCGAGGTGCTGCGCGCCCGAGTGGAAGAGCGAGCGGGCCGGACCGCGGAGACCCCCTTGCCGGGGGAATTGCTGCGGGAGAAATTCGCCCTGTGCGCGGCGGTGACCGCCGACCCCGCGGCGGCCCGCGAAATCGCCGATCAAGTCGACCGCATCGAATGCCTGGGCGACATCCGCGAACTGACTACGCTGCTGGAACGGGCCGTGCGAGACGATAGCGAACGGCGCTGACCGGCACCGGGGCGCATCGCGCGCGCCGCCATCCCATTCGCGGCGGCGGACGGCTTCGACTGCAGCTCAACCGGCCTTGTCCGACGGCTCGCTGCCGAAGGCATCGCGCCAGCCGCGCAATCCCCCCGCCAGATTGGCCACCTTGGTATAGCCGAGCTGGCGCAGCGTATCGGTCGCCAGGGCACCCCGCCCGCCGCCCGCGCAGTACAACACCACGGGCGTGTCCTTGTCGGGCACCGCCTCGGCGATACGCGACTCGAGCCGGCCGCGGCTGATATGCACGGAACCGGAAATGGATGGGTTGGCCGCCACTTCGTCCGGATCACGGATATCCACCAGTTGCGCACCCTGCGCGGCGCGCTCGCGCGCCTGCTCGGGCGTGATCTCGTCGATACGCGAGCGGGCGGCCGCGACCAGTTGCTGGTAGTCGGTGTTTGCAGGCATGGAGGGCTCCTTGGGCTGGGTCTGAACGTGCGCTGGGGTGGAGCATAGCGGATGTGGGGATCCCTTGGGATCCTGGCAAACGAGGCCCGCGCTCGCAAGCCCAGAGCGGAAAAGCCGGCGTTCGCAGGCGGGTGGTTGTCGGTTTCGAGGCCATTGCCAGAGATAGTGCGGGAAGTGAGACATCCGCAGCCATGGGAAGTGAATACAATGGCGGACTACACTGAGCGATGCAGGTACTGGGCAAGACCATGGGGTTCGAACAACTCGCCGCGCTGCGCGACATGCTGGCCAAGCAGGCGGCAGATGAACGGCGGCAGCAGGCCAAGCAACATCCGCGTCCCGCCAAGGGCGGCGACAAGGCGCGCGACGCACGGAGCGGCCCGCCGGCCAACAAGGGGCGCCCTCCCGGCCGGCCGGCAGCCCGTGCCCGCCCCGCCGATGCGCCGGCGCAACCGCCGCGCGACCCGCTGCTGGTGGCCATCGGACGGCTGCAGCAACATTTCCCCAAGGCGTTTCCCAAGCGTCCGGCCCCGCGCGTGCCGCTGAAGCTCGGCATCATCGACGACCTGTACGCGCATGCCTCCAAGCTGCGCCTGAGCCAGGACGAAATCAAGCAGGCCGTGGCCACCTGGTGCTCGGTCCAGCGCTACTGGGTGTGCCTGACCAAGGATGCCGTGCGCGTCGACCTGGCTGGCGAGCCTGCCGGCAAGGTCACGCCCGCCGAAGCGACGCATGCCCGTTTCCTGGCGCACCGGCAGCGCAGGCAGAAGGCGCAAGCGGAGAAAGGCGCGGCGGCGCAGCAGGGGCCGTCGCCTGAATCGCCCGGGCAGACTGCGGGCCAGGCCGAACCGGCACAGAGTGAACCGGTACAGGCAGAATCGGCACAGGCCGGACCGGCCCACGCTGAGCCGGCTCACGCTGAGCCGAGTCGGACAGAGCCAGCCGAGGACACTGCCAAGCCGGAGTGATCCGGAACGCGGCCAGGTCGCGCCACTGGCGAGCCGCACCAGGTCTGCCCGGTGACATGCGGCATCGCGGAACGCATGACCAAGGTTTCGTTTCGCGCCGCGCGCAAACCCTGGCCTTCTGCTGCTGGTAAATTGGCGGCCTTGCTGATCCCCATCGTGCCACGGCGTGCTCGATCAACTGCAAGCGATGGTCGCGCCGTCGTCGGATTGACCGTGTGCCAAGTCCGGCTCGCTGCCCAGGCGCGGCGAGCCGGACTTTCTGCAACGCCTGGGCCTGGCGGCGGGTGGACGCCCTGCGTCTATGCCGGGATTGGCTTGGTAGATCGTGGATATGGCGCAGCGACGCCTATGACGACACTCGGCATGGGATGGACTTCCTGCCACCCATTTATCGGGTGCTGAAGAGTGCGCGGTCAATTGATGGATCGACGAAGCCAGAATTGCTCGCGCCTACCCGCAGGAACAGGTTGTCACCGTCGTTGAGAAAATACTCTTTCGAGCCGGGCTTAGCGGCCCCGATTTGCGTCTCGGTTAGCTGCCCCATGATGACCTACCCGTACCCCCAGAGGTCGTTTTCACGAAATCATTCTGGAGTACGGCTTGGGGTACGGGCCAACGTGGGATGTAACGGCACGACTTGGGACGTTATGGGTGAGATTTTTCGCCTAAGCCCCTGATGCACAAATGAAAATGCCCAGCGTTCAGGGCTGGGCATCGAATCCTTGGTGGCCTGGGGCGGAATCGAACCACCGACACGCGGATTTTCAATCCGTGTGATACAGTGTTTATCCATGTTGATCCGGATGCATGTAACGCGATAAATTCCTATAAAAACAGCATATTGCATGACGTAGCGCGGACTTTTTGATTGACCTGATGTGATCGTTTTCCCGATAATCGGGTTACATAGCGCTTACATGGAATCCATGTAAGCCGTTCTCGGATCACTCAGTCATGCCCAAGGTCAACTTCACTGCCTCGCGCGTGGACGGCTTCGCCTGCCCGTCCGGTAAAAGCCAGGCGTTCCTATGGGACAGCAAGGTGCCGGGCCTGGGCCTGCGCGCCACTGGCGCCGGAGCGAAGGCATACATATTCCAGGCCAAGTTACACGGGCTCACCGTCCGAACCACGATTGGCGACCCTCGCTCGTGGACGATATGTCAACGCCGGTTGAAAACTGACCCCTTTGTCGGCGCTCGCGCCGAAGTAAATT